>CACVKW010000366.1 GCA_902749685.1 Olavius sp. associated proteobacterium Delta 1
CATAACCTGATTTCGAAATCACCAATTTCGCGTTTATAACTGCCTGTTATTATTAAAGGCAGTATTTGATTTTCAATTTATTTTGGACAGCAATGTTAAATTATATGTGAAAAATTTAGCCCTATTGGATATGAATATTTTGAGAGTATCTAATTTTAAATTAAAACTCTAATATCCTCTATATTCAGCTCCTAATTTGGCGGAATTCCAACTAAAGATTTCTTGCCATTATCATAACTTACTGAAAATGTTAGATTTAAAATGGATATCACAAAAAATCGGTTGATGTCAAATGTTCAAATATATAGCAGCTATATCAGATTCTTATATTGCTTCAAATGGTCGTCCAAAATACGTAAGCACCCACAGCGCTAGTAGGTACACACTTAAAAGCGACTGGAAACCTGACACAACACGAACCCATCCGCTTGCTCTGAGTATATACTCTCGCCGCTGGATTCGAGTTATCCAGTTGCCAACATTAAGCTCTCGCCAGCCAATGCTAAAAGCTGAGATCATACTGAAGTAAATACCGAATCCGAGAGCAGGTAAAAGGTTTAAGTTTAAGCGAACAGGTTCATTGCTTCCTAAATCTTTTCGCAAGCGCTCTGATATCCACACTTGCCATATACCGTCCTTTTTCGGCGGCCATTTTAAAACAATAAAATAAGGAATTGAAAATAATGGAATAATCGCAAAAAATAATATTAATAATGGCTGTCCAGGCCGCATTCCGTAGGAGCAAGTCAATTCAAAAAAGATAAGATAAAACATACTTTCGAATTTTTTCCATATATTACTATACGACATATTCCATAATTCGAGTCTTTGTGAATGTTTAATGGCGTATGTAATTTGGCGTTCCTGTGTTCGAAAACCCGCTTCTTTAAATTCTTTGCGCAACTCCACCAGTGCATTAGAATATTGCCCATAAGTCAAATTAGACAGACCTATAGCAGACGCAATAGATGGAATATATGGAAGAGACTTAGGCCTGAGCGCAAAATTCACTCCGTCAACAAAGGAAGACCAAAGCTCAGCTCCGCTCAGGTTGGCTCCGCTCAGGTTGGCTTCGTTCAGGAAGGCTCCGCTCAGGTCGGCTTCGTTCAGATTGGCTTCGATCAGGCTGGCTTCGATCAGCATGGCGCTTCTCAGGTTGGCTTCGGGCATGTTGGCTCCGCTCAGGCTGGCTCCGCTCAGGTCGGCTCTTTGCAGGTTGGCTCCGCTCAGGTTGGCTTCGTTCAGGAAGGCTCCGCTAAGGTTGGCTCCGCTCAGGTTGGCTTCGTTCAGGTTGGCTTCGTTTAGGGAGGCTTTGCTCAGGTTGGCTCTGAACAGTTCGGCTTTGATCAGTTTGGCTCTGAACAGGAAGGCTTCGTTCAGGTCGGCTCTGTTCAGGATGGCTTTATTCAGGCTGGCTCCGCTCAGGTCGGCTTTGATCAGTTTGGCTCCGCTCAGGTTGGCTCGTTTGCCTTCTTTGCCATCGGATTTAAGCCATTTCAGATGCTCATTCATAATCTCATCAAGCTCTACTTCAGTAATTGCCGTTCCATCAACAAGTTTGCCTGTCCACTCTTTTTGCTTTTGTTCGTTTTGACCGCTAATAGGTAGAACGTAAAAAAGCAGTAAACAAGTCAATGAGATAACAATAATAAAGAAAATACGGTGCATAAGACCTCTTTATAATATTAGATGATTAATGTAATTATGAACAAGGAGAACTTCAGATTTGTATAGCTTGCCAAAATCTGAAATTCGCAATTATTTCAGATAGAAAAGCGATATCATTACAGCTTCTATCCTCTTTATCCGTTTTGGAATTCATATTCAAGAAAATTTTTAACCTCATAAATTTCGCAATCATATGAACCGAGCGTTTTTTATAACCGTGTGTGGATTAAGCTTTCAAATCCACCAAAAAATTGTAACTTGGAATTCCAGGTTTACTGGACAAATCTATAACTTCGCCGGACAATAAATTGGGTAATCGCTAATCTAAAATCTGGGCTTGTTAGAGATTACGTGCCTGAACCGAACCTTTTAAGGCACGCGAATAATGTGGGATTAGCGGACGGAAGTGAACATTTCAAAAGGTCAGATATCGGGATTATGCAATCTCATCTGAAAACCAACCTGCGCCCACTTAAATGCCTTCTCCAAAAACAAAATGCATGTCATCATCCGTAAAACAGAGTTCTGAGCTGTCTGGATTCATAGCGTCTTTTTCTATAATTCGACGATCATAGGCGGTATCAAGCACCTGGTCGTAGTATTCGTGTTGAATCAAAAGATTCATGATTTCGCTCGTACCTGTCCATATCATACCGAGTCGAGTGTCCCTTAGCGCTCTTTCAAGGGGATATACATCGGTATATCCAATCCCTCCCAAGACCTGCATGGCGTTGTTGACAACATCCCATGCGATTTCGGTGGCGAACCGCTTGGCTTCGCTGACAATGCGCCGGACGTATGGGTAATCTGCATCCACAGCTCTGGCCGCCATATAGCAGAGACTCCGTGCCGCATCAAGCTGTGTAATGGAATCGGCGATCTTGAAACTGACAGCCTGATATTTTCGGATTTCATTGCCAAAAGCCCTTCTTTTGTTGGAATATCGAACAGCCAAGTCCAAGGCGCCCCATACTCCCAGACATCCGGCTGCAGAAGTTAATCGTTCGGGAATCATCATCTGGTTAAAACAGAGTGCTCCCCCATGGAGTTCACCCACCAGATTTTCTTTTGGCACTTGCACATCTCTGAAGACCAGTCTGCCAGTACCTCCACCCCGGCATCCCAACAGGCCGTAAAGGTATTCAGTCTCAACGCCGGGTCCTTTTTCAACGATCAGAAGGCTGAGGCGGCTATATTTATGGGCGTTGGGGTCAAAATCTGTTTTGCAATAGACCAGAAAAAAATCAGCGCCCTCAGCACCGACAACAAATCGTTTCATGCCGTTTAAAATGAAATGATCCCCTTTAAGCTCTGCCCGGGTCATGGCACCAAAGAAATCGGAGCCGCCTCTAGGTTCTGTCAGGGCTTCGGCTGCCACGAGCTTTCCTTCAATATAAGGCCTTAGGTATTTTTCTTTCTGCTCTTCGGTCCCAAATACGTTCAATGCTTCTCCCACAATGGACGGCATGACAAATGCGCATCCCAAGGCCATGCCCAGGCAACCGATCTCTTCACCAGCCGCAACTTCGGCCACCCAACTCATTTCACGGCCCCCATACTTTTTTGGAAATCGAATGCCTCTCAAGCCTTTTTCCGCTAATTTTTGCACAAAATCCCTTGGATAGGCAATTTCGTTGTTGTCCATTTTTCGCAAAAATTCACTTGTAATTTCTTCGCGAACAAACTGACGCACTTCTATTTTTAGTTCCTGTTCTTTTGGGGAAAGCATAAAATCATACATAATGCCTCCTTGTGTTAGAAAATAGCTGCAGGAAAAACAGCCCGTTAAGGTTTGGCACCTTGTCTTTTCGCGGGCGCAACAACTGCCAAACACCATGACATCGCTATCCGAGGAGCGCCTCTGCCTCTATCTCCACCAGGTACCCGGATCCGATGATGTCGGCGCAGATCAGCGTGTTGGCCGGCAGGATGCCCCGGAAGCGCAGACCGTGGGCGTCTGCAACCGGTTTCAAATGATCCTTGTTCTTGAGGTAGATGCGTGTGCGCACGACATCTTTGAGGCTGGCCCCGAGGCTCTGCAACGCGCCTTCAATCTTGTCGATGACAAAATGCGTCTGAGCGGCAGGGTCGTCGCCGCCGATGATACGGTCGCCATGCGTTGCGGTAGTACCCGAAATAAGAATGCGGTCGCCTCGCCGCACGGCACGGCTGTAACTGGCCAATTCTTCCCAGATCGTACCGCTCAAAACCCGGGTGCGGCCGTCGTCCCCGGTGCGGGTCTCATAAGGCGGCGGCAACGATTCGAGATGATCGCTGAGATCCCCGGCGGCTGTCAGGTAGGGGGGACGCCGGTACTCGTCACCGCAATCGCCCGGGATCTTGTGCAGTCGCGCTACCGCCTCGTCAATTGCGGCATGATCGGCTTCGGCAAGCGCAAATCGGAATATCTGCAAATTATCCTCGCAGTGCTCGCTGATGCCAAGGCGTGCGCCGACGATGATACCCCCTACGGCAGGTTGATCGAGGATGTACCGGCAGGCGACGTTGGCCATCGACACGTTGTACCGCCTGGCTACCCGGTGCACAACCTCCAGCAGGTCCTGCAGCGCAGCCCAACCTCCGGCCGCACGGATGAAGCGGCCGTACTTCATCTGGGACCAGGTTTCGAGCGCGTCCCAGTCCGGCTCCGGTTGAGCGAGCCAGCGTTCAGTCAGAAATCCTCCCGCCAGGGTGCCGAATGCCAGCACCGTGACACCATGCTGCGCACACAGCTCAAGCATGCCGTTGGTCCGCGCACGTTGATCGAGCATTGAAAAGCATATCTGGTTGGAGACGACTTCGAAACCACTGTGAAGGATCATCCCCAAGTGGGCGGTGTCGGTGTTGGTCATTCCCAGATGCCGTATCAGGCCTTCAGCCTTCAGTTCCTGGAGGCAGGCCAGCGTATCCAGATAGCTCGGATCGGCATAGTTCCAGGAGTGGAACTGCAGCAGGTCGATGCGGTCACTTTGCAGGCGGTCCAACGCCGTTTGAACGGCGGTTCGCACATCATCGCGGCTGTCGGGTCCCGGCTTCGGCACCCACTTGGTGAACAGCTGCACGGATTCCGGCCCGTGTTCCTGGGCGAAAATACCGGCGATTACCTCGGCCGATCCGTAATGATCGGCCATGTCAAAGGTGGTGAAACCGGCCTCGACATAGGGTTGCATCGCCCTTGCGGTTGCTGACAGATCCAGTTCGCGGCCCTCACGTTCCATGTCGGCAATTTGCCAGAGGCCGGTCAGGACCCGCGAGATACTCAGATCCGGAGCCAAATCCCATCGTTCTACAATGTCCTTCATGATTTTCTCCCTAAATCCTCTGCGCGCTCAGCGTCTTTGCGGTGAGTATGATTATTAAAAGGCCTCCCATTTAGGGGTTAACCATGCCCCCACACTTTTAGTGGGGGGCAATGGACAATTTTTATTTGTAAAACACGGCCACGCCGTCTTTAACGACGTACATGAGCATATCCCGCATCGTGTCACCATTCCCATCGAATTGATTATCCCCCAAAGCCCCCATCACAGATGGATGATAGGGTCCGATCGTGGACATTCCGATAGCGATTTCCTGGCGATTATTGCCGCCAATCTCAATTGCCTTGGCCGCAATTTCCACACAATCATTGGCTATCGCTTCAACCAATCCCGGGTCGTAACCGAGCTTTTTTTTGAACTCGGCGGCCCACTGTAAAATGTATGGTCGCTTATCTTCCAGTGAGAAATAGCCGGAATAAATGGTTCCTTCAGCAGCCTTGCCGGCAACCTTAATATATTCCGGGTGACCAATGCCGTCGGTGCCAAGTATTTGGGCATTCAAGGCCAGTTTTCTGGCCTGGCGTGCAATCATCGCACCTTCCTTGTAATGGCCGGCGATAAACAGCGCGTCGGGATTCAATCCTTTGATTTTAGTAAGCTGGACCGAAAAATCGGTATCGTTTGGCAAATAGGCTTCCGAGGCAACCACATTATTTTCAGCAACCCCGATTTCCTTTAAGCCGGTTTGAAAGACCTCTGCCAGACCTCTGCCGTAATCATCATTGACGTAGACAACGGCATAGGTTTTCCATTTTCCCTGGTCATTGGCCCACTTGGCGATGTACCGGCCCTGAAAAGCGTCAGTCGGTACCAGGCGAAATGAGTAAGGACCGGCTTGGGTATAGGCCGGGGCAGTGGCACCGATGGCAAATTGAGTCAAACCGTGTTTGTTCATGATTGGCGCTTGTGCCAGGGCAACGGTGCTGGTAAGGGGCCCGATCATAATTAAAATTTTTTCATTATCGATAAACCGCTGAGCGATAGACGCACCTTCTCGGGGGTCGTTTTTATCATCCGCCACTTCAACCAGCTCCAACATTCTTGCTTTTCTTTTTCCTTGCGGTACAATCCCGCCACGGGCATTGATCCTTTCGATGGCGAATTTTGTCCCGACCTCGGATTTTTTACCCCAGGATGCGGCCCCACCGCTCATAGGTGCGCAAAGACCCAGGCCAAGGGTATCAACGGCAGTGGCTGATACTGTGATTCCTGCGATAAAACCGATAACCAACGCGACAATTAAAAAAAGTTTCGTCTTCATGATCCCTCCTTTTCGGGGTTCAAAAGTGAATGATTAATGCTCCTAGCCCTCACCAGATCCGGGCAAGCCGGAATTTAAGATTTAAGAATGAAGATAGAGACAATAGCCCAATAAACACATACGCCACAATATGCACAATGGGCCGTAGGCGGACTATTCGCCAAGGTATGCTTTGATCACGTTTTCGTTTTGCAGCAAGTTTTTCGCCGAATCCTGCAGCACGATTTGCCCCCTGTTTAAAATATAACCCCTGTCAGCTATGGAAAGCGCTTTTTTCAAGTTTTGTTCCACCACGAAGATCGGTATGCCGACCTGGCTTACTTGTTGAATAATTCCAAAGACCTCGTCCACCAGTTTCGGGGACAGCCCCATGGACGGTTCATCCATGATGATCATTTTTGGTTTTGCCATCAAGGCGCGGCCGATAGCCAACATTTGTTGTTCGCCGCCGCTCAGGGTACTGGCGTCCTGGTTTAATCGCTCGCCTAAACGGGGAAAAAGGTGAAACCTTTTCTCCATCTCCGCCTCAAAATCGTAATTTTGATTACCCCTGTGGATAAAAGCGCCCATTTCGAGGTTTTCCTTCACGGTGAGCCGGGCAAAGACTCTTCGCGCTTCGGGTACCGGCGAGATGCCCTTGCGGACGATTATGTGCGTACTGAGTCCGTCAATCCTTTCGCCGTTGAATTCCACCTGCCCCAGGGTTGGTTTGACGATCCCCAGAATGGTTTTCATGGCTGTCGATTTGCCGGAGGCATTTCCGCCCAACAGGCACACGATTTCCTCAGAGCCGATTTGAATCGAAATGTTATGTAATGCCCGGATGGGACCATAATGGGTTGTGACTTCTGTAATTTTCAGCATCCTAAATAAGCCTCGATAACCTTTGGATGATGGCGGACTTCAGCATAAGTCCCTTCCACGATCTTTTGACCATAGTCCATAGCAACCACGCGGCTACAAAGGTTTTTGATAAAATTCATATCATGTTCAATCACGAGAACTGCCACGCCTTTTGTATTAATCGCTTGAATGGTTTGCGCCAGTTGAAGAGACTCGGCCGGATTCATACCGGCTGTGGGCTCATCAATCAGAAGCAGTTTGCCGTCAGATGACAGTGCCCGGGCGATTTCCAGACGACGTCGATTGGCATAGGAAAGGGTCCAGGCCGGATTCATTTCAACGCTGCGCAATCGTGTGCCGAAGAGCGCCATAACCTCGCGGGCGTGAGCCTTCAGTTGTTCGCGTTCTTTGCGAGCCCCCGGTAAACTGAATAAGGCAGAAAAAAGACCTGCCCGAGTTCGGCAGTGACCGCCTATCATCAAATTTTCGAGAACGGAGAGGTTATTAAACGGACGCTGGTTTTGAAATGTTCGCGCGATACCCAGTCCGATGATCTGGTGGGTTTTTAATCCCAGCAGGTTCTGCGAGTGATCATCGAAAAATACCTCGCCGCTATCCGCCTTATACATACCGGATAAGACATTGAAAAAAGTGGTTTTGCCGGAACCATTGGGACCGATGATTCCGACAATTTCACCTTCTTCAACATCAAGGCTGAAATCGTTCAACGCGATCAGCCCGTCAAAGCGTTTGGTAAGGAATTGTACGGATAGTAAAGCCATGTTCTACATCTTGTAAGTCTGTTGGTATAATTTTTTGCCGAACAGTCCTTCAGGCCTGACAATCATCATGACCACCATAAATGCGCCCATGATCACCATGCGGTATTCGCTTGCCGCTCTGAATATTTCAGGTCCACCGATCATGATAATCGCACCGATAATGGTGCCCGGGATGCTCCCCAGGCCTCCTAAAATCGGTATGGTAATGATGATGACCGATTCCAGGATCGTAAAGCTGTTGGGACTCACAAAGCTTTGGAAAACAGCAAAAAAACTGCCGGCCAGCGCTCCCAACGCGGCGGAAAATCCCAAGGCCAAAGTTTTGTAATAAACCAGATTGATGCCCATCACCGCCGCCACGTCTTCGTCTTCGCGGATGGCCATCCATGCCAGGCCGACTCGTGAATCGATTATTCGCACACAGGCATAGATGGTGATAAAAACAAATAACAGGATCAAATAATAATAGGCCGGATAACTTTCAATGACGAATTGCCAATCGGAAAATCCGATGCGCGGCGCTGGAATACCCGGTATCCCCCGGGGGCCTCTGGTCATTCCCATCCAGTTATTGGCGACAATATAGACAATCTGGCCGAATCCAAGGGTGACGATCGCTAAATAATCATCGCGCACCCGCAACGTCGGAAAGCCGAGCAAGATGCCAAAGATGATTCCGAAAAACATTCCCACCGGAATGGTCAGCCAGAAAGACATCCCGTATTTTACCATCAGAATCGCCGTTGTGTAGGCACCAACGGCATAGAAGGCGGCATGACCGATGTTGAGCAGTCCCGTAAAACCCATGACCACATTGAGTCCCAGGGCGAGAACGATATACAGACCGATATATATTATAACCCGCATGGCGTAGTTGCTGGGAACAACCAAGGGGATCATCAAACAGGCTAAGACGATCAGAAGCTTCACGTACCATCGGGACAGCGCAAAAAGCCCCGCCATACGGACCAAAGGATTCTGCTTTTGTTCCGGTATTCCGGCCTGGGAACCACCGCCCAGGTCATCGAGTTTTATCTCGTCTTTTGGATTTTCCAATTTCACCCAAGAGTCCTTCCGGTCTGAAAATAAGAACCAAAATCAGTACGCTGAAGGCAAAGGCATCGCGATACAGGGAAGAAATGTATCCGGCCCCGATACCTTCAAAAATGCCGAGAAGAATTCCACCGATCATGGCCCCGTAAATATTGCCGATACCGCCCAGGACAGCGGCTGTAAACGCTTTTAGTCCGGCATTAAAGCCCATAAAGGGATCGATGCTGTTGTAATTGACGGCAAACAGAATGCCGGCCACCGCCCCCATCGCCGAACCGATGGCAAAGGTCAGCACAATCACGGCATTGATATTGATGCCCATCATTTCGGCGGCCTCGGGATCGGCAGCGGTTGCGCGCATGGCCTTTCCGATGTAGGTTTTTTTGACATAAAGGCCTAAAGCAACCATCAGGATTAATGAGGTAGCCAGGATAAAGACTTTTTTAATCGGGATAACAACATTTCCAATAAGTATGGGAGAATAGCCGAAATCGACATCGAAGGTTTGAAATTCGGCCCCCCAGACTATTCTGGCCATGTTTTGCAGAAAGATGGACATGCCCAAAACACTGATGATGACGGCAAATCGGGGGGCATTTCGCAACGGGCGGTAGGCAATTCTCTCAACACCGACCCCCAGTAGGGTGCTCAGCATGATACCCATCAGAGCGGCAATGGGAAAGGGGATTGAGAAGGCGGTCATGATCCACCACGTAAAAAAGGCCCCGCACATAAAGATTTCACCATGCGCAAAATTGATCAGCTTGATGATGCCGTAGACCATGGTGTAACCAATGGCCAGCAACGAATACAACGCACCGAGGCTAATTGAATTGACCATTTGCTGCCAGAACATAGTGACTAATTTTTCATTTTCCGTAAGAATTTAAAAGGTGAATGATATAGGGTATCTAATATTAGGGCGAAAGCAGAGCGAGACTCTATTCTTTGGTGTTTTCTATCAGATCGATTATTTATACTCAATAGTTGTCGAAACTGTCAGAAGTACAAATACAGATATAAAGTATCGCAAAATTAAACCCCTTTCTGTGAAATAATTATTAGAATTTTAATAGGCTTCTCTTGAATCACTATCAAAGAGGTGCCTATGGTTCATGTCCAGAACCAGTTCCAACTGCATTTGTGGTTTTGCCTGAGTTTGAGGATCAACGCGGGCGGTCAGTTGTGATGAGCCGCAAGATACAAACAAAACAACCTCTGATCCAATCGGTTCAACAACCTCGATTAAAACATTCAAAACCGCTTCGGCCGCCTCTTGCTGCGCCCGTCACCAAAGCTACTTTGCCTTCAAACATGATTTTGGCTTCTTATGTGAGAAGTAGATGATTGGTTGAATCCTGGTTCTGCAAATGCAGAGCACCTGTTATGCCTGGGTATTTATGTCCAATCATGCCCATTTTTTGCTGCGCAGCGGATCGGCCGGCGTTGCGCATTTAATGCGTTCCGCCTAAGCGGATTGACCGGATATGCGGTTTCGTTTAATCGTCGGCATCGCCGGCAGGGCCAGCTTTTTCAAAATCGTTATAAATCGATCATATGCCAGGAATTCCTGAAAGCGCTTCCAGGATTTTTTGTCCGCAGCTGCTTGATAACGGTTTTCACCAAAAACGGTAAAGGCATGCTGGGCACCCGCGTAGGTTATCATTTCGTGGGCAAGGCCGGCCGATTCCAGTTCTTTAGCCAAATCCGCAAACTGGTCCATCGTAATGGCCTTATCCGCCGAGCCATGCATTATCAATTTCCCAATGATTGATTATTGAATATTGCAGTTGGATCAGGACTTATCAAACGGGAATCTCCTTCATACAACGAAATCCAAGCCAGTGAGCCCCGTTGGTGGTGTCTTCGGGGGTCCAGCGGCAAGTCACTCTGACAAAAGTTGCCGAGCCCAGAAAACAACCCCCCCGCATCGGCAAGGTGCCTTCAAGCCATTCGCCTTCGCACATTTCCCAAACATTGCCGCACATGTCATAGCATCCATAGGGGCTGATGCCCGGATCAAACAAGCCGATTTCCGATGTTTGCTGCAGTCGGAATTCTCTGGAATTGCATCGGTCCGGCAGAAATTCCTGCCCCCATGCCCACCAGCGACTATCGGTTCCGCGACCGGCCTTTTCCCAGTATTCTTCCGTCGGAAGCACTTTTCCTGCCCAGTTTGCGTAAGCCCTGGCATCATCCCAGCCGACAAACACCACCGGCTGCATCGGCTGACCCCAGTCAGGGTGATTCAAGAGCATGGGCTCACGGTGCCCGGTACTCTCAATAAATTTACGATACTGATAGTTGGTAACCGGATAACGATCTATGTAATAAGACTCCAGATGGACCTTGCGGGCAGGTGCTTCAGTGGCATAGACCGGATTTTCTCGATCATCCAGCATAAAAATCTGGTTGAGATCATCCTGATCCATGCCCATGGTAAATTCACCGGCGGGCACTAGAACCATTTCGGCACCGTCGGTGGGGGCGACTAAGGTATCCGGTAAAGGTCTGGAATCTATCATATCCATCATCCCGTAATTTTGTCGATGGATTTAAATTACAGATAAATGCATTTTAAAGCAATCAAGAAATTTTTTTAGGCGCAATAACCATTGCGAGCCTTGCACGGCACGATGCGATTTCAACCCCTTAGCCCGAAAAGGCACAAACATGCCATTGCGTTGTATGCTCAATTCTCAACCGGATGAAAAGTCTTGCCGCAGAGGGATTTGCATCTCATCGATTAATCTAATCTTGACAAGTTAGTTTAAAGAATCTATTTATAATGAGCATTTGCTCAAAACATGACGCGATTTTTGTAAATTTGCCTTGACAATAATGAGTGAAAATCTTATTTTGTTATGAGCATATGCTCATTAAAATTAATATAGGCTGAATTAAAAGGAGGTTGATCATGAAATTGGTTGACATTATGCCAATTGAAAAATGGATCGAAATCGAGAAAGAAGTTAATCAAAGATCAGGGCTCAATGCGGCCGTGTATGATGCAAACGGGGTGCGGATAACCGATTTCAAAAAGTGGGCCAACAAACTTTGTCAGGCTCTAAGGGCAACCGAGAAAGGTCAGAAATTTATCTGTGCGGTGGCTCAACAAAATATCGCTGCCCGGGCCGCGAAAACCCGAGAACCAATCGTTGCCGAATGCGACGCCGGTCTCATGAAATTCGTGGTCCCGATAATTGTCGATGATGAATTCCTGGGTACGGCTGGAGGATGCGGTTTGCTGAATAACCCGGGGCAGGTTGATGCCTATCTGGTTCACCGGACGACAGACATGGATGAGGAAGATGTTCGAAATCTGGCAGAGGATATCGAACATATCCCGCAAGGCAGACTGGCGGAGGTAAGGGATTATGTAGAAAAAAAAGTGGCTGAAAGCATCCGGGAGTATGAGGCCGGGCAGTATGAAAGCCAGCGGAAGCGCCGGCTGGTCAGCTAACAGGATTTTAATTGTTTCATTTTATTTACGCTAATTTGAGGTCAAAATGATCATTAGTATTGCCAGTGGAAAAGGGGGAACCGGCAAAACCACCGTGTCGACCAACCTTGATCAGAAAGGTTTTATCTTTTGCGGATTCGGATCCGGACCGATGCAGGATTGTGGACGCGCCGCCGGGCACGTCATGCCCGGTGATCGAGACCGTGAAACGGGCCGATTTCGTCATACTGGTGACCGAACCCACGCCCTTCGGCCTGCATGATCTGCAACTGGCGGTCGGCGCAGTCAAAATTCTCGATATCCCATGCGGACTGGTAATCAATCGGTCTGATCTGGCTGACGAAAAAGTCAAAGCGTATGCGGACAGAGAAAATTTACCGGTTCTGATGGAAATTCCATTTGATCGACGGCTTGCCGAGGCCTATTCCAGGGGCCAGATGCTCGTTGAGGTAATGCCGCAATGGAAAGAGAAATTTTTGGAACTACATGAAAAAATTAAGGCCCTCGTAAATTGATACTAAAATCTTGTATATGAAAACCTTTGACAGGTTCGCCTCTGGCGGGCTCGTGCAAAATTCAGGTAATGCAAATGAAAGAAATTGTTATAATCAGCGGCAAAGGCGGTACCGGGAAGACCAGCTTAATGGCTGCTTTTGCTTCATTGGCGGGCAATAAGGTGCAGTGTGACGCTGATGTTGATGCCGCCGATCTTCATCTATTAATGAATCCGAAAATAACCCGGCACACAGATTTTCAGTCGGGAAACACCGCCAGGATTAATCAAAATCTGTGCACGGAATGTGGCTTGTGCCGTCAATTGTGCCGGTGGAATTGCATCAGCGAATCATACAAAGTTGACCCCATAGGCTGTGAGGGTTGCGGAGTCTGTGTCCATTTCTGCCCGCAAACCGCCATTGAATTTCCCGAGACCACCTGTGGCGAGTGGTTTATTTCCGACACTCGTTTCGGTTCCATGGTGCATGCCCGGTTGGGCATTGCCGAAGAAAATTCGGGTAAGCTAGTCACTCTGGTGCGCCAGGAAGCCAGAAAACTGGCCGAAAAAAAGAACCTGGATTTGATTCTTACCGACGGGCCTCCGGGGGTCGGGTGCCCGGTTATTGCCTCCATCGGCGGCGCCAGTGCGGTGGTGATTGTCACCGAACCTACGGTTGCCGGCAAACATGATATGGTGCGGGTGGTGCAGCTGGCCGCCCATTTTAAGGTGCCGGTTATGATTTGCATTAATAAATATGATCTTAATCTAGAGTTAACCCGGGACATCGAGAAGTATGCGCAAGAAGAAAACATCGCCTGTTTGGGCCGTATCCCGTTTGATCCGATGTTTACCAAAGCCATGATCCAGGCGCAAACCGTAATTGAATACAGCAACGGATCAAAAGTGAATCAGGAAATTAAAGGAATTTGGCAGAAGATAGTAAAAAAAATCGGACTGGAAAGACCAGTTTCCGGATGTTAGACTTAACATAATGGTCCGTTCAAACTGATGCGGACTACCGAACTCACCGTTGCATGGCATTGCGGCAGCGGGCCAGGATGCTCAACACTTCAAAAGGTTGCTCAATCAGCGGGAAGGTCGGTACACCTCGGGGTTCCAGATATGCTTTGGCAGCATCCATGTGTTTTTTTTGTCCGGAGAAGGTGACGTAAAGGGGCTTTGCCGGATAGCGTTTGGCCAACTCGACGATGAACTCCATTGACGGCACACCGGTTTCTTCGGTGATCATCAGAATCATGACGGCGGCATCAATGTTGGCGTCTTTGAGTACGGCCTCGGTTCCTTCCCGATAAGCGAACTCGACACCCGTGGCTGTGGCGGCCGGCCAGATATCCACCGGGTTTCGCATCCGAATGTAGGGGGGGCTGATCTCCTGGAGGTAGCGGCGGGTTTTTTCTTCCAACTGCGGCACCTGCAATCCCCAGCGCCGTTGGCAAAGATCGGTCATGCACACCAGCATGGCGCCTGAAGGCGCTGAAAAGCTGACCCGGTTGCCCCCGGGCAGGGGCATGGTCGCGAGGGCCTTGGCCGCCAGGATCAGGTGCGAATAGTCATAGACCCTGACCACGCCCGCTTGCCGCAGGGCCCCGTCGGTAATGCGGTCATCTGAAGCCAGGGCGGCAGTGTGGGCCACCGCCGCCCGGGATCCTTCGGCGGTGCTCCCGCCTTTGAGCAGAATCACCGGCTTGGAGCGCGTCACCCGGCGGGCCACTTCCAGAAAGCGTCGGGGTTTTTTAAAGCTTTCCAGGTAGACAAAGATGGCCCTGGTTTCCGGGTCCTGGCCGTAATACTCGAGAACCTCACTTTCTTCCACATCCAGCTTGTTGCCCATACCCAGCACCCGGGCAACGCCGAAGTGTTCGCCGGATATGATGTAACGCATGGTGTGGGTGGCGAAATTTCCGGTCTGGGCCAGGTAGGAAACATGGCCGCGCGGGACTTTGCCAAGCGGAAAAAAACTCGAAGTAAAGTTATGGGGTGTCGATGTGTGTCCCGAGGTGTTCGGGCCAATGGCTCGGACCCCGGTTTCGCGGATGGCTTGAATCGTTTCCTGCTGGAGTTTTTCGCCCTGTTCGTCGACTTCGGCAAATCCACTGGCGGCCATGACGATGGCCTTGGCCCCTTTGGCGGCACAGTCCCGGATGGCCTGGGGCGTTGCTGCGGCCGGCAGGATGATGATTGCCAGATCGATGGCATCCGGCAGGGACTGGATGGATGGGTACACCCGGTGCCCCAGGATCTCGCCACCCTTGGGATTGACCAGGTACAATTTGCCTTCAAATCCATTAGCCAAAATGTTTTGAATGACGTCATTGCCCGCTTTGTGGGGCGTGCCGGAAGCACCGATCACAGCAACGCTTTGCGGTTCGAACAATTTTGCTAAATTTCCGGTAACGGATTTTTCTTGCGAGGCCGGCGGCTGGTGTTTCTGCAATTCGATCAGGGCATCAACGGCCACGGGCCGTCCCTTGCGGATAATCATAGGGTTGATATCGATGTTGCGGACCTGCGGATGGTCCAAACCGATTTGCCCCAGCTGTTGCAGATGGCGGCTGATCTGATCGATCCGGGCGGGTTCAAGCCCGCGAATGCCCTCTAAAATTTTGGATCCCGTAATTTCGGTCGTCATATCCCGGGCATCCTGTTGGCTTAAAGGCGCGACTCGAAAAGAAACATCTCCCAGGGCTTCAGTGAAAATGCCGCCCAGGCCGAACATGACACAGGGGCCAAACTGTTCATCCCGACTCAGTCCCATCACAATTTCACGGGAACCTCTGACCATTTCCTGGACCAGGATTCCGCCGCCGAGATCAAGGGCTTTGGGAGCCAGACGATCATAGGCCTTCTTTAATTCGACCGCATTAGGAATTCCCAGCGTGATCAGTTTCTGCTCGGTTTTATGTTGCGCTGCGGCTGCACAAACTTTTAATACCACCGGATAGCCGATATTGTCCGCCGCTGCTTCGGCCTCGTCCAAATCTCCGATCAGCATTTCTTTGGTGGTCGGAATACCGTATTCAGCTAGAATCATTTTGCTGTCGTATTCAGATAAAGTTGTTTGACCAGCGGATAATGCATTCGCAATAAATTTTTCTACGGATTTCATATCTCCTCCAGCTGACGATTTCATGTGATGTAGCTCAATTCTTCGAGACTCAAGGATTCAAAAAGTCAGGGATCATGTACTCTGGATCCGGATATGAGTAAAAGCCTTTGCCACTCTTGACGCCCAATTCACCGCGTTCAATTTTTTCTTTAAGTTCCTTGGGTGGGTGATCTTTAGGATCTTTTGAATCGTTATAATAAACCATTTCAATATCATAGATGACATCAAGTCCCACCTTGTCCATAAGCGCAAAGGGGCCGAAGCGGTCCGGACTTTTTTCCATACCATTAAATATCATCCAGGCTCGATCTACATCGCGGAAATCCACAGAGCCGTTGGCCCACATGCCCAATACTTCCCGTTTAACTGCTCTCCAGACCCTGTTGAAGCAAAACCCTAATAATTCCTTTTTCACTGTCAGCGGAATGCAGCCGAGAGAGCGTACCCAACTAATTCCCTTTTTAATCACCTGCGGCAGCGTTTTAGTGCCCTCCATTACATCCACCATATTCATCCCGATATAAAAATGTAAGTTAAGACACCGCTCAGGACTCCCGCTATTTCTCTCCAATCGGGAAACCGGGATAGAGGAGCTATTGGTGGCTAAAATTGCATTTGGATTGGCTTTCAGTCCGATATCTGCCCAAACTGCGAGCTTGAGAGTCAAATCTTCCGGTACGGCCTCAATCACCAAATCAGAATCTCCTATCGCCGCTTCAATATTTTCCATTTGCTGAATTTTCTCCTGGCAGACGGCCCAACTATTGGTCGGTACAAGCTTTTCAAGGCCCTTAATCGTGTGAAGCGTACTTTCAAAAGACCCTTTATTAACATCAAAAATTTTTACCTGATAGTTCGCATTAGCCGCTTGCATCGCTATCTGGGTACCCAAAGTGCCCGTGCCGACCACCGCTACCTTTTTTATGACCTCACTCATTGGCCTTCCTCCTTGATTTGCCCTGCCGTTATAAAGGATGTTGGTTTTCAAAAGTTTGTATTTTGTTTTCCCTTCAAATTTAGTATTTTTCTAGCCTCTTGCGGCGAAGCATGCTCAATGCTGAGTTCTCGAAGTATGCGGACCATCTTGTGGACCATGTCGGCGTTGCTTTTTGCAAGCTCCCCTTTTCCCAGATAGAGATTATCTTCTAATCCGACTCTGACGCTTCCGCCCATAATTGCGCCGATCGTGCCGAGGTTAAATTCATTGCGCCCGGCTGCAAGAACTGAAAAAATATAGTCATCTCCAAAAAGCTTGTCGGCTGTATTTTTCATCAATACTAAATTGTCGACCGAAGAACCAATGCCGCCTAAAAGTCCAAAAATAAATTGCAGCCAGAAGGGCGGCTCAATCACCCCTTTGTCGGCCCAATGGGCTGTGCTGTAGATATGACCGACATCATAGCATTCCATTTCTGGTTTGGTTCCGTTCGCTCTACAAATGCCTAGTATACGTTCCTGATCATAGAATGTATTCTTAAATACATTATCTCTGGATCTATCTAAGTATGCTTCCTCCCAATCCCATTTATATTCTTTTATCCTTTCTTTCTGAGGAAAAAGACCGATGTTCATTGATCCCATGTTGAGTGAGGCCAGTTCCGGTTTAAATTTTTTTACGGCGACCATACGCTCTTCCGGTGTCATGGTAGGTGCCCCTCCGGTCGTGATACAGATAACCGCATCGCTCTTTTGGTGCACTTGCTGACAAAAGATCTGAAAGAGGTCCAAATCCATTGTTGGTTCCCCGGTTTTTGGGTTGCGAGCATGCAAATGAACCGTGGCCGCACCAGCTTCTGCGGCATCAATGGCTCCATGGGCTATTTGTTCGGGGGTAATGGGTAAATAAGGCGACATGCTTGGAACGTGGATGGCGCCTGTTACGGCACAGTTAATGATGACCTTGTTTGCCATTGTATTCTCCATTTCACTGCCACTGTATTTGGCTAAAGTGGCTGTAGGTTGTCAGTTACAATATACAAGTTAGTTCGCTTCGCTCACATTTGGAATGATGGAACAATGGAATAGCGGAATAATGGGTTCAGGCCTCCGGCTCGGAGAGGATAATGCAACGTTGGATTAATGGTCCCGCCACCGGTGGGATTGACGATAAAATTAAAATGGCTAATATCCTTTTGAAAACCAATATTCCATCGTTCCACCATTCCATTATTCCATTTTCAGGGCAAATTTGGAATTCCTTAAAAACATCTATATTATCAGTAGGTTGTAGAAATTCCGAGACGTTTATTTTTTACTTTTTTCTTCTTCTTTAAACAATCGAAGCCGGGCGTAAAATTTTCGATCCCGATCGCGCTTGATGACGTCGGATGCGCCGTCCTTATATTCATAAAAACCCTTTTGAGTCTTCAGGCCATAGTGACCCTGCTCAATTAGCTTATCAAGTATGCGGGGGGATTTGAATTGTTCTCTTTGCAACTTATTGTATAAATAATTATAGACGGCACGATATGTATCGGCGCCTGCTTGATCAATTATTTCCAGCGGGCCATATGCTCCCAACCTGAATCCAAAAGAGGTTTTTACAATTCTGTCTACTTCCTCAGGTGAAGCGAGGCCTTCTTCAACTATGGATAGGGCCTCAGCAGCCATAGCCAGTTGAATGCGATTGGCCACAAATCCCGGAGCGCTTTTGCAAATAGTTGGGACTTTACCGATACGATCCATGAACAATATGGTGCGCTCGACCGTATCCGGACTGGTAGCTTCCGAAGGAATGATCTCCACGCAAGGTGTTATCTGAGGCGGGTGGAACCAGTGGGTGCCGATAACCCTTTCCGGATGTCCGGTGACCTCACCAATTTCATTGATATCAAATGAAGACGTGTTGCTAGCCAAGATCACATTAGGTGGTGCCGCCGCATCAAGTTGTTGAAAAATTTGTTTTTTTAATTCCAAGTCTTCATTGACCGCTTCAAGAATAAAATCAGTTTGTTTGGCGTACTGGTTAAGATCGATTTTGAACTGAATTCGGTCCAATATATTTCTAATTGGCTGACCCTCTAATTCTTTTAGCTCGGCCATATATTCAAGGTTATCCTGGATCCAACCCCGAGCCTGATCCAGTAATTCCTTGTTCTTATCCACTAAGGTTACATCGATGCCATTTAAGGCAAAAATCTGGCAAAACCCGTGCCCCATTGTTCCTGCACCGACAACGAGAACAGTCTCAATCGGCTTCATATTTCCACCTTCCTTTCGCATTAACGGGATTCCCAATCCTTTCATAGAACCACTGCCACTGCTCGGATGGGAGAACCTGAACCAGACCTTATTTTGAGTGGCAGAGCCATAAAAAAGCATGCGTTTGGAATTTGTTCCATATTGGCAAGGCATTCTATGAGCAAAATATCCTTTGACAATAGATTGATATGAATCCAGCAGTAGTTTGGCGGCGGAGCATCAGGATTAGGCTTGCCATCTTTTAAGGCTGTTCCACAAGCTACCGTATCAGACCCGATTGCCTTAATTTTGCGTGAAAGTAAAAGTTCCGCAGCATCCTCTGAAAGGCCCGGTTCGTTCATTGAATACCATTGCCAATCTTTTCCCGTTGTCCAATATTTTTTAAGCCACCCAAAATTAAATAAGACAATATCATTGGGCTCAATTTTTTCACCGGATTCTTCCTCCCAGGCTAATATGTCCTTGGCCGATGCATACTCGCCAGGCTTCCAGTCTTGATTTTCGAGGTGTACGACTTTACAGGGGCCCAAAAAAAAATCAGCAGGAAATGTTTCAATCGTCTTATGACTCAGATCAGCATGAATATGATAAGGTGAATCCACATGGGCTCCGGCATGTTCAGGCATAAAAATGGTCTGGCAATAGTATCCATCGTGCGCATGCGTAACTGTCTGGTTAATGATAACCGGAGGGTGTGTTGGAAACCGCGGCATATCATTTTCAATCATTGGTGATAAATCAACTACCTTAGCTGAGCTCATGAGAGCCTGAAGTTTGGCCAACGGATTTTGCTGGGAGTCTTGCATTGCGCCACCTCCTGTTATTCCTGTTTTTAAGATTCCTTCTTTTTTAGATTTTTTGGCGATAGGGAGGACACATTTACCGTCTACCCCCTACCGCCCAATTCAGACTAAAAGTTATTATCGCTGAAATTCAATTTTATTCTGGAACCATGCCTGTCAGAGCCATTTGCAGATCAACGCCTTTTGAGAACTCAGGATGGTACCAGTCAGCGAAAAATCCCGGGGAGACAATATCTGCAGGATATACGTTGCATCCGGCCTCGAGTTCTGCGGTAGATCCGGTTTCGCATAACTTTAAATCTTTCTCCTCAACATAATCATAAGGGATAAGGATTTTCTTCGGGATATCTGTTTCTCCGTCAAGAATCCGGACAACGTATTGTAATGCCGCGGCCCCCTGGTAAAGCGGTGAACCGTAAGAGACGCCTGATAGGCCTGCTTCCTTCATTTTTGGATCCATCATGTGCAAACGCCACAGGTTGGCTGACTCGGTAGCGATAGGAATCAGTGGCCTGCCTGCATCCATCAGGGCCTTCGGAACACCCACACCGCCCACCTGGGCCCAGACGCCATCTATTTTGGGATGAGCTGCGATGACTTTGGCCATTCCTTCTTCCGCTGGCCCTTGGGCCCACATCCCCCAAAATTCAGCGATCATTTTCATCTTTGGATGCTTCATAAAAACGTCTTTCGCAGCCTGAGTTCTCAATTTATCCACAGTTGTACCCGGGACACCGCCAATAATTACGTAGTTGCCTTCATAGTTCATAGCCTCTGCCAACCATTCGGCTGTGCGACGTCCGGCATCGTACTGGTCAAAGGTCAGATTATAAGCCTCCGGATGAGTAACCTCACTATCGTAAGCCATGCATACAATCCCGGCTTTAGCGGCCTGCCCGAGGGTCTTGTTCAAGGCGGTGGGGGAAATTGGGTACATGATGATCCCGTCATATTTTTTTGCAATCATTTGCTTTAAGTGCCGAATCTGATTGGGAACACTTGGGCCGGCAACAAATACGTCGACTTTAACCTTGTCCTTGTAATGCAGCTTGGCATAGGCTAGCAGAATGTTTCTGGTAACCCCTTGCCAGTCATTGCCAATGTAACTCATAGACAGAGCAATCCGATAAGGTTTGGCAAATGCGCTTTGGGTAGGAACCATAAGAGCCACTACTATCAGGGCGAGACTCGTAATAATAAGCAAACGTTTCATTTTAATTCTCCTTTTTTTAATGTTATTCGACCGACAAGATTGAATGAAGTGTTTGAAATTTTTCCTTTGTTTTCACCTCCTTTCTTTTCTGAACGAGGATTTTTTCTGCATATAGGGGCATGCCTCGAAATCAACTGATTCCTATATTCACAGAAAGCAGTTAAAAGCCTTGGCCTTTTTCCCTAACTCCTATTACTGCAACGAGAATAATTGCACCAAAAATGATATTTTGAATTCCCGCAGGGAGGATAAAAGAGGCGAGTAACATACTCACCATACTCAATAAGATGGCACCCCCAAGGGTTCCCAAATAATGACCTTTACCCCCGAGAATAGCTGCTCCTCCCATGGCAACCGCAGCGATAGAGGTAAGTAAGTATTGGTTCCCCATGCCCAGATAGCTTTCCCCGATAAAACCTGCGAGCATCAAACCCAAAAGAGCCGAGCATATCCCACTAATCACATAGACACTAATTTCATAGAGATTAACCTGAATACCACTGAAAGCAGCGGCTGTCCGGTTATTTCCAATCGCATAAATCTTCCGCCCGTAGGCGGTGCGAGTAAGAATTAGGCTTGCAAATACGGTTACAATAGCAATAAAAATTACTGATACGTGGAGGCCGCCTATCTCGCCACTTGCAAACCATACGAGTGCCGGTGGTGCATCTCCCTCCGGGGTGCCACCTGTCATTAGCATGGCGACCCCTTCCAAAATCGCGTTCATGCCCATCGTCATCACAACACAATTAATTCCCAAAGCGACCACACCTAACCCGTTTATCAAACCGACGAAAGCCCCTAAAAAAAGCACGGTCGGTATCACCCACAACAAATCGTGGTTGCCTTGCGAAAACCATGTTGTGATAATTCCACTATATGCTGCTACCCATGGTATGGAAAGGTCAATGCCACCAGTTAGAATAACAAAGCCTTGGCCGAGACCCGCAATTGCCATAAAAGAGGCCAGCATAAGCATTGTACTCAGGTTCTTGGGTAAAATCAGCCGTGGATTTAATATGGCCATTGCGATAAGCATAACCACGATGAATATCCATACCGGAAGGACGCGCCTGACTGTTGGGTAGTGGGTGAAGCGGGCCATGTAACCATTAGCAACATATTTTATGTAACCATTTTTTTGGTTCTCCATAAGTTCTCTCCAACAAATTCCAATCTGCCGGATTTGCCCAGCTATCTTTGATTCAGTTTCAAGCCCGTCTCGCTGCGAGCAGTTTATCCATATAAGCAGACCACATGGTGGTAATCAGAACGGCAACGATTAGGATTGCCCCCGTGAAAATTGGGCCATAGTAGGACGACACACCCAGGACAAATAGTACGCCAACTGAAATATTCATTATTCCTGCACCGAAGAGGCTGCCAATGAAACTTCCTTTTCCGCCTCCGAGAGGCGTCCCCCCGACAACCACTGCCGCAAAGGTGCTTAGCAGCAACGGAGTTCCAACAGTCGGATCACCGCTACCCATATTTGCGCTTAAAACCATACCTGCTAAGCTATAGAATCCTCCAGCAAAACTATATGCCAGCAGCTTTGTTTTGACTATGTTAATACCGTTCAGGTAGGCAGCATTCTCGTCACTGCCGATAGAAAAAATCCCGATACCGATGGAGGATCTCTTGATTATGATCAGAATAATTACGACAATTGCGAGCAAAATGGCTGAGTTGGGAATGATGCCACCCGTGGCTCCCGCCCAAAAATCGATATAGCTTAAAGGTATTTCACCAGTCGGGGCCGGTAAAAGGACAAGCGCGCATCCGGAGTATATGAACATCGTGGCTAGGGTGACGATGATTGATGGCAATCTAACAACCGCTACAAATATTCCGTTTATCAACCCGGCGATCAGGCCAATCAGCAAGCAGAAGAAACTCCAGAAGACCTGACTCCCAATCGTATCGACCATTTGAGTCGTCAATATACAGTTGACCAAGGCAATCAACGCGCCTACCGACAAATCGAATCCACCGGTAATGATGACGAAACCCTCTCCGACAGCGGCCAACGCCATGGCTGTAGTGCCGTTAATAAGTATTTCTTGAAATTGAAACATCGAAAAGATATCCGTCTGAAAAAGACTGTAGATGATGAGCATTAAACAAAATATGGTTCCACCAATAAACGCGCTATTACTAATTAACCCGATGAAGGGCGTTCGCGATATGCCGGCTGCTTTGGATGGTTTACCCATCTGGGTCTCTTTCTTTTGATTGATCATTACCTCGCTCCGATCTCGTGTCTCCAATCTGCGAATTCTTTTATATCTGGTTTATCCCCATAATGGCCGATAAAAGAGCTTCTTCAGTAATTTCATTCCCCTGAAACGCATTAACGACTTTTCCATCATAGAGCGCCAAAACCCGGTCACAGAGGTTGACTAATTCCGGCAACTCACTGGAGTAAATCAAAACCGAATTGCCTTCAGTCGCCATATCTCGAATAAGATTATAAATTTCAAATTTTGTGCCCACATCGACACCTCTTGTCGGGTCGTACATCAGCATATTGTTGCATGCCGCCAGCATCCACTTTGCTATGACGACCTTTTGTTGGTTGCCACCACTGAGCGAGTTTGCAAAAAGGTCTATAACCGCTAGATCAACGTTGACCTTTTTTAGAATACCCTTTATTTTAATCCGTTCATCGTTATTATTGATCCACCCTAATTTTGTGAAGTTGTTTAGAATTGGTAAGGTCACATTGTGGCCGATAGATAAATCCAAAAAAAGTCCCTCTGTTTTTCGATCTTCCGGCACCAAACCGGTTGTGAGTCCGATATGGGCATGGATTGCGTCTCTGGGGTGCCGGATGCGGACTGGTTTGCCATTGATGAAAATCTTACCTTTGGATAAACGCTCAATGCCGAACAAACATCGAAACAGTGCTCGCTGACCCTGGCCCTCAAGACCAGCAATACCCAAAACCTCTTGACGATAAAGCGTGAGATCGATACCGGAAAGTCCCGACTCGCTCTTTAGGTTTTGAACTTCGATGGCTGGAGAACGCTCTTTGTTTTCCGTGAGCTTAGCTGGGAATGTCGCGGCTAGGGATCGGCCGATCATCAGGCGGATTACTTCATCGTCTTCGATTTCGTCTGTACGATAAGTACCGACTTCTTTTCCATTCCTTAATATGGTAAAACGGTCACAAAACTCCTTTATTTCTCCCAAACGATGGGAAATATATACAACAGTGAGGCCTTCTTCGCGCAATCTACGTATAATTCCGGACAGCCAATTAACTTCTTCGATTGACAACGCCGAAGTTGGCTCATCCAGGATCATAATTTTTGGCTGCCGATAGATTGCCTTTGCTATCTCAAGGACTTGCTTGCTTCTGAGCGTTAAGCTGCCCACGTGTTCGTCCGGATGAATGCCTTTTAGTCCTATATCGGCGAAGAATCCGGCAGCTTTTTTCTCGATATCACTTTGTGCGTTGAGCTTGATTTTTTTAAGCGGTGGTTTGGGAAGAAACAGGTTTTCAGCGACCGTCAAATCAGGGACAAGGCTGAGTTCTTGATGGACGACCACAATTCCCTGTTTCACAGCTTGCCAGGGATTCCTTAGCGAGACTTCCTGCCCCCGTATCTTGATTGATCCGGAGTCCGGTTTATAAACTCCACTTACGATCTTAACCATAGTGGACTTACCCGCTCCGTTTTCACCGATTAGACCATGAATCTCACCATTATTACAGCTGAAGGAAGCACCATTTAATGCCTTTGTCGCTCCGAAACGCTTCATAATGTCTGCAAGTTCAAATGCTTTCATAAAGATTCCTCGCAAGAAATTCCAATTTCACTCGCCTTTTGTTCTAGGCCCTTAGGACCTTTTTTCTGACAACATGTTGTAAGAAAATGAAGGTTTCAGGTGTCAGTGTTCAGGTGTCAGGATTTAGCACCTCGGTTCCCTGACACCCGACACCTGACACCTAAATTCTATAAACTGCGCCACAGCTGCCCCACAGGGGCCCCTTTTTCCGAACCTAGTCTTGGAAAAAGAATAGTGCCTTTTCATTGGGAACGCTTTTATTGGGATCAAGTCAATCTAGGAAACCCTTTTTCCTGAAAGGGTTCTATTGACTGTTCATGACCACAAATGGCCGAAGCCGCGAATGGTTTGATCTTGTCCAGGCTCTTGAAGAATTGGTCCGTGTCAGATAAGATTCCAACTGGGATACGCTTTTCAATGTTTTCCATGATGTTAGCTGCATCACCCGTAATTGCGACCGTTCCTTCTTTGGTCTTAACCAGAACGGTTTGTCCACCAGGCGTATGCCCCGGTGTGTGAAGAATTTTGATCCCGGGAAGAATCTCACTGTCTCCTTGTAAAAAATGCCAAGCAAAGTAATCTACGCCCGGCGGATCGAATAGAAAAGAGGTATCATTGTAGATCCACTTCTGGCTCTCGATGGGATCGTGAGCATGCTCCCATTCGGCCTGTTGCACGTAAAAGCGAGCCTTTTTGAACAGCTGATTACCCCCGCAATGGTCATAGTGAAGATGGGTATTGATGACAATATCGACATCATCAACATCCCATCCGGCAGCCGTTTTTATTGCATTTTCAATTTTTTCAATTTCAGTTTGTTTGGTGGGTGCTACATTTTCGTTGACCCATTCTCGGCTATGAATACCTGTGTCCACAATGATTTTGTGCTCACCACCGCGAATTAAAGCAGACCAAATAGGAACTTTAATAAGTTTTCCGAAATCTGTAGCATATGTAATGGTAGATTTATCGACCTCCAATTCGCCCATTTTCAGAGCAATTACCTCATATGTCGGTATTGTCATAATTATCTCCTTCCAGTCAAATTATCAGGGTCATCTCCCCTCAAACTTCTTTTTTCAGGGATTTGACTAAAATCCGTTATTGTGTGCGATCCGGAATGATCCATCAATTGATATCGAGAATCAATATAGCGTAGGATATCGTCGGCGGCCGTTTTGAGGTCCCCACTTATCGCCCGATTCATTTTTCGTTTATCGCGCTCAATAAGGGCCTCATACATGGCGTTATGAAATTTCATAGGAACCGAAAGATCTCTTCTTTCAGTTGTATGCAGATAAAAATATGGCCCAACCCTAGCCCAAAGACCATCAATGATATCAATGAGCATGGGTGATTTTGACAATCGATAAATTTCAAAATGGAATCGACGGTTGATTTTTAGATATAGCTTGGGCTCTTTGATTGATTCTTGGAGTTCCAATAATACGCTTTTTACTTTAGATAAATCAGAAGCAGATCTAAGATCGCATGCTATTTTTGCCGCCATCGTTTCCAAAGTGAGTCTGATTCGGTATGCTTCCTCCATTTCCTGGGTTGTTAAATTATTTACTCGCATATGCCGATTGCTTTGAATAATGACCACTTTTTCGGATTCAAGTTGCCATAAAGCTTCTCGTACCGGCATCAAGCTTACCTCAAGCATTGCAGCCAAATTTCTGAGGCTTATCTTCTGCCCGGGCAAAATCTCTGCAGTTATTATTTTTTCTTTCAACAATTCATAGACTTTTTGTCTCAGCGTTTTGTTTTCAATTTTAGTCAGTTTCATACTTAAATCCACAACTGTCTGATATTATATCAAATATGTTCCTTCAAAAACAGGCAACAAATTCCCTTTGTATGAACTTTCGAAAACGATTTAACAAGGTGCATTTGTTATATGTGATCACATATGATGTGATATTTTATTTGTCAATAAAAAAATATCTAACCATCCATGATTTAGGCTCAATGTGAAGGAAAAGAGTTTTTTTTTAAAAGAAGATTCAATTAACTGTGAAGAAAGAGCTGCTGGGATTTTGCTTTAACCGAGTGTGGCGCGCCGTCAAACGCGAAGTCTTGTACATGTGGACCCATGATTTCGTGGATTTTAAGGACGTGGATCGAGCCTGGATGAAATTTACCTCGACGATTTATGGTCGATGTTACCTATTTCAGAAGTTTCAGGGATCAGGTCGCTGAGCGCACAGTTAAATCGGAAAAGAAACTGATGAATGTCGAACATCGAACATTGAACGTTCAATCTTTTCAGCGTTCCGAATGCAGCAATCGAGATGATTATGCCTTCAGCCCGCTGTGGTCCTGGCAGGCTGAAGGCATTTTAGCATGTACGCTGTGGAAACGGCTTGGCAGATTTTATGACGCTAATATCAGGCAGCATTCATAATTGCAGCGACATCTTCCTTTACTTCCCCGGTTGGTTTGATATCAAATTTCTCGACCAGCACCTTGGCCACATTCGGTGACAGAAAAGCCGGCAGCGTCGGGCCGAGACGAATGCCCTTGACTCCCAGGAAAAGCAGGGCCAGCAGAACCGCAACGGCTTTTTGTTCGTACCAGCCAATATCAAACGAAATCGGCAGGTCATTAATATCGTCCAGCTCAAATACTTCTTTCAGTTTCAGCGCGATTACCGCCAGTGAATAAGAATCGTTGCACTGGCCGGCATCCAGAATCCGCGGGATACCGCCGATATCGCCCAGATCCAGTTTGTTGTAGCGATATTTGGCGCAACCGGCGGTTAAGATAACCGCGTCATTGGGAAGCTCTTCAGCCAGTTCGGTAAAATAGCCCCTGGATCTTTGACGGCCGTCGCATCCGGCCATGACCACAAAGCGTTTGATGGCACCGGATTTTACGGCATCAATGACCTTATCGGCCAGAGCCAGTACCTGGTTGTGGGCAAAACCGCCGACAATTTTTCCGGTTTCAATTTCTTCGGGCGGGCTGCATTTTTTGGCCTGTTCGATGATTTCTGAAAAATCTTTGGAACCGTTCATCGGCCGGTCGACAATATATTTCGCATCCGGGTAGCCTGCCATGCCGGTGGTATAAAAACGATCCAGGTAGGTATTGTCCTTTTTAAGGGGCACAATGCAGTTGGTGGTCATTAAAATGGGTCCGTTGAATGTTTCAAACTCTTTATTCTGGTGCCACCAGGATCCACCGTAATTGCCCATAAAATGATCATACTTTTTAAAGGCCGGATAATAGTTGGCCGGCAGCATTTCACCGTGGGTATAAACGTCCACGCCCGAGCCTTCGGTCTGCCTGAGCAGCTCTTCCATATCCTTCAAATCATGACCGCTGATCAAAATTCCGGGTCGGCTGCCCACGCCGATGTTCACTTCAGTTATTTCCGGGTTGCCATAGGCGGTTGTATTGGCCTCATCCAGGGTGGCCATGGTGGTTACGGCAACTTCCCCGGCTTTCAATACCAGGCCGATCATTTCATCCACTGCAAGATCTTTGGTGGTCGATGCCAGGGCCTCCATCAGAAACCGATAGATTTCATCTTTTTCAAAACCCAGGACAGCCGCATGATCCGCGTAGGCGGCAACTCCCTTGGTCCCAAGGATTAATAGTTCCCTCAGGGAACGGACATCTTCATTCTCGGTGGCCAGCACCCCGACGGTCTTGGCTTTTTCTTGAAATTCAGCCACGTCATCGGAATACCAGGTGGCCGAATCAGGCAACGGCTCGGTATTATCCTGGCCGTTTTTTTCCTTATAGGCCGCCAGGAAGGTACCTTTGAGTGATTCTTTTCTTTTTATGGCCTCCTGAATCAGTGCCGTTAAACGGTCATTGTCAAAATTGGCATTGGTGATGGTGGAAAATATGGCTTTGGTCACAAACAACCCGTTATCCCCGGTTGATACGCCGAGTTCATGGGCTTTTTCACCATATACCGATAATCCTTTTAAGGCGAAAATCAACAGGTCTTGAAGATTGGCGGTTTCCTCGGATTTACCACAAACGCCTTTGATCGTGCAGCCGGTATTCTTGGCTGCTTCCTGACATTGATAACAAAACATGTACGTCCTCCTTCGTTGGCTAGTGAATTTTTCCCTGAAGACAGGGTGTATTAATTACAATTATTTTTAGTTGAGTTTTAAGATTTAACAATAATGGCTGGCGGGGCAATGTCAATTTGCAAATGGTATTTGCCCTGATTTGGATGGTATTTCTTTGATATAAGTCAAATTAGATAGGAACTTGGTTGCTGAGGGGCACTTTTTTTAACTTAAGATCGAATAGTTTGCATCCAGACAGGAAAAGCGGTGATTAAATGAGGGTAAAATCCGAATTGGCCAGAAGCCTAATACTTAACTTAGCTGAAAACTGGACGCTGAAACCTATAAAATATCGGCACTTTCGGCTACTTTGACAACTACCCGTCTGCATTTACGGGATCAGGCAAGGCCGGCGAGATTATCGATATGGCGCCACTGATCGTAGATAGCCTTACTCCAAAATCATCAGGGCATCAACGGCCACCGGTTTGCCGTTGGAAATGATGACGGGATTGATATCAATCTCCTTGATGTTCTCGTTCTCGATTCCAATTCGTCCAACAGTGATCAGCATTTCGGCCAGGAGTTCACGATCCACGGCCTTCAGGCCTCTTACGGCGTTGAGAATTTTATGGGCTTTGATTTCCTGCATCATATCCATGGCATCAAATTTTTCCAGCGGGGCAACCCGAAAGACGCTGTCTTCTAAAATTTCAGTGAATATACCCCCCAAACCAAACATAACGCAGGGTCCAAACTGCGGATCACGGGTAAGTCCTATGACCAGTTCGCGCTGCCCTCTGATCATCTGTTGAACCAAAACTGCTTTCCCGCCACCGTTCATGCTCGCCACAATCTCACTAAAAGCTGTTTTAGCCTCCTCATCGTTTCTGACATCCACCCGGATTAACCCTTTTTCAGTTTTGTGAGCAATATCCGCCGAACAGGCCTTAATAACCAGAGGGTACCCGATTTTGGCTGCGGCTTTGATTAGTTCCTCAGGGGTTTTTGCCAGTATCTCATCGGTGACCGGCAGGTCATAAGACGCCAGGACCTGTTTGGACTCATATTCAGACAGCTGGAATCGACCTTCTTTAAGCGCATCCTCTATTAATTTCACTTGCTCCCCCATTTATTCAGGTATTATCATTCAATATTTCATTAATTTTACCGGCCAACTGTCCCATGCCAAATGGTTTTTGGATAAAACCGTCACATCCCCGATCCAATATATCTTGTGCCTGACCATCTATACTGTAGCCACTTGAGAGCAGCACTTTAACGTTTGGATTGATCTTTTTAATATTATCATATGCCTGGCCGCCGCCCATGTGGGGCATAATCATATCCATAATTACCAGGCTGATTGCGTCACAATTTTTTTTGTAAATTTCAACTGCCTCATAGCCGTTTCTAGCTATCAGGGCAGTATATCCAAGTTTATTTAAAAAGCTTACCCCCACTTCCAAAACCAGGTTCTCGTCGTCAGCAATGAGAATTACGCCGCCTTTGGCCGCACCTTCTGCGGCTGATACCTGCGTCTCCGATATTTTCTTTCTGGAAGCCGGCAAAAATATATTGAATGTACTCCCGCGTTCTATTTCTGATTCGACCTCTATATATCCGCCATGGCTCTTTATGATGCCGTACACTGACGCCAGTCCCAGCCCTTTGCCTTTGCCCATTCCTTTGGTAGTAAAGAATGGATCAAATATGCGGTCCCGGGTTAATTCATCCATCCCGCTGCCCGAGTCAGTAGCCGCCAATTTTATGTAATCACCCGGTATCGGTACATAGAGCGTTGCATGAATATGATCATGGGTCACATTCGAAGTTTTCAGAAGCAATTTTCCCCGATCGGCCATGGCATCGGCCGCATTAGCCAAAATATTTAATAATACCTGCTCTATTTGATCCTGATCGGCCAGGATGGCAGGGATATCTTCCGATAACTCAAAATGGACGGCAATGTCATTTTTGGATCGGCAAAAGGTATTTGCAGTCTTTTGTACCAGGCGGTTGAGGTTAAGGGACTTTACCTCATATTTTCCCTTTTTGGCATACCCCAATAGCTGCTGGGTGAGCTTGACGCCGCGACTGACAGCTTCCTCAATTTTATCCAGCATTTGAAAATGTGGGTCTGCCGTATCCAGATCGTATTGGATCAGGGAGCTATTACCCTGGATGGTCATGAGCAGGTTGTTAAATTCGTGGGCTATCCCACCGGCCAGGGTGCCGACAGTTTCCATTTTGCGGGCTTTTTGCAGTTGCGCTTCAAGCTTCGCCTGCCGGGTGACATCCACCAGAAACCCTTTAATTTCAACTAATTTTCCCTGGTCATCGAATATACCGATGGTGTTCTCAACAATGTCCAGACGCGAGCCGTCCTGGTGGCGCATGATCGATTTGAAGTTTATCAGTTTCTTATTTTTACGGAGTAATTTTAAAAATTCATCCCGCGAGTTGGTTTCGTGATAGATTGACGCCAAGCGAGTCTCCAGTGCCTCCTGCACCGAGGAGAACCCGAAAATTCTGGCGAAAGCAGGATTGCAGGCGATCAAGCGGCCATCGGGTTTGGAAATGTAGGCGCCGGACAGATCTTCCAGGAAAAACTGCCGGTACCGTTCTTCACTTTCTAGCAGGGATTTTTCCACTTGCTTTTGCTCGGTAATATCCTGTATGGCTCCGATGATGGATGTTACCCTTTTTTCTTTGTCGCTCCAAATAGGTTGAGCGTGATCCTGAAACCAGTGTTGCTCGCCGGTTTTGGCCTTAATCCGGTATTCAAATGTACATTGCTGGTTGCCCAGAATGCTTTGGGTGGCTTTTTTAACAGTGGAGAGATCTTGCGGGTGGATTATGGTTATCCAATCATCTGAATTGCAAATCTCCTCTGCGGTGTAGCCGGTAAGTTTCTGATTGGCTCCGTCGACCCAGGTAATTTTCATGGGGCCGTCAGGCGGTACCGCCAGACAGTAAAAAAAATCAGAGGTCAGTCCGGATATTATGCGGTAACGATCAGCGGTGTCCTTGATTTCACTTTCTTTTAGCGTACAGTCCATGGTTTTGTTTTTAATTATTTACAATTGGAAATTCACGTCCAAAGGGTGTCGCCGGAGGTAATAGGCCTTGATCGATACGGTCAGCCGGGGTACTGAAGTAAAGGGCTCCGGCTGCGCTTTTTTACCCTTAGGGCTTACAGACTCGGGGGAAGATCCTGCGATTCGGAGAGAGTACTGGGACAACGGAAGAAGCTATTTCTGAGCCTGTTGGTAAGATCAAATTTCTTTAATTATATGTAGTTGAGTTCTATATTGCTCCTTACGTTATCATCACAGCTGACTTTTAAAATGTTAGGTTAATATAATACAGCAATTTGTTTTGGAAACACTATCCACTCTGAAAATGACTGGAAACCGAATTTACCGGCTGGCAGAATAGTGGGTAAATCGCCATATTTATAAGTATTAATAAGTATTTATGATTTGATAAAAATGTGATATAAAATAATATTTGCATGAAAACAATAATAATTTTAAATTATTTTTGCGCGAACCCTAAGGAAACCGAAAATGTCTGAAAACCCAATTTTGGACGAACTGGTCCATGATCAATCAACCGGATCACTCCTGTATAAAGGGGTGCGGTATCTATTGATACGGCCTGAGACAATTGCTGGATTTCAAAAGGCCCTGACTGAGAGTTGCGGCAAAGAAGCCTGTGAGAATCTGTTTGCGGGTGGCTATGCCGGCGGCAGCCTGTCTGCCAAAAAATACAAAGAGCTTCACAACTTTTCCGACCATGAAATTATCGATTTCATGATGAAGATGGGAAATCAGATCGGCTGGGGGAATTTCAGCCTTGTGCGGTATGATCCCGGGGTAAAACATCTTTGCGTTGCGGTCAAGGATTCACCCTTTGCCCAGGCCTATGGGCAATCTTCCCGGAGCGTATGCCACCTTATCCGCGGGGTGCTGGCGGGGATGGCTTCTGTTTTATTCGGCGGTGATTGCTCGGCCGAAGAAGTACAATGCCGCGCCCGGGGGCATGAGAATTGCCGGTTTGAGATAAACGCCCGGGAAGCTCATAGTGCATAGCGCATGGCGCAATATTGGAATTTGGATTGGGCATTTTTCATATTGGCACTTGTCTAATAAGCCTGCATTGAGGGTAAAAAGAATTGCCACCAACTACGCGAAAATAATATTAAGGCACAAATGATCAAATCAATGAACATTGCCTGGTGGGTCAAACGCTGGAGCGAACTGCATCCGCAAAAAGCCGCCGTTATCTTCGAAGGCAATCAAATCAGCTATCTGGAACTGCATCAGAGAGTCAACCGGGCGTGCTGCTGGCTTCAGACGCTGGGAATCGAAAAAGGCGACCGGGTTGCAGTTATGTTAAACAACTGTCCGGAATTTCTTGAGCTCTTTCTGGCGTGTTCAAGGATGGGAGCCCTGTTTGTGCCGATCAATTATCGGCTAGCCGCCCCGGAATTGGAATATACACTTACCAATTCCCGCCCCCGGCTATTTGTCTTCGGAGAAGAATTTGCAGATACCGTATTGAGTCTAGAACTGAACAGCCGCCGACCGTTGATGCTGCTGGCCGGGATTGCCGGAAGCGCAATCTCCGATGCCATCCTGGATTATCGGGGTGAATCGGCAGCCTGTGAAGGGCAGCAGCCTTTTCTGACCGATTTATTGGCACCAGCCGTTCCGGAAGAGGCGCATGTGATTATGTATACCTCCGGAACCACCGGGCAACCGAAAGGTGCCGTACTCTCTCATCGCAAAACGTTTTTTAACTGCCTGAATGCGGATATTTTTTTTAAACTGCATTTCGATGACATTATGCTCATCGTATTGCCCCTTTTTCATTCCGGAGGACTGTTTATTCAAGCCTCGCCGGTAATCTACAAAGGCGCGACCATGATTCTTCATAAAAGCTTCGATCCCCACCGGACTTACAGGGATATCCGCAAATATCAGGTGACTAAATTTTTAGGCGTTCCGACCGTATACAAGTCTCTGGTCAAAGCTGAAACGAAACACAAAACCGCGCTGTCTTCATTGAAGGTATGCGCTATCGGCGGCGAAAAATTGACACCGGAGCTCATGGCTCAATTCAGAGGCGCGGGCTTCTCGCTGCGCCAGATCATGGGCCAAACCGAAACTTCCATACTTTTATGGGCCCATGAAAAAGACGTGGTGCGCAAACCCGGCTCGGTGGGCAAGCCGGTTTTTCACGCTGAAGTTCGCATTGTCGATCGACAGGGTCGCCCCAGCGATCCCGGTCAAGTGGGTGAGATTGTTGTACGGGGCTCCATCATGATGACCGAATACTGGCAGGATCCGGTCAAGACCGAAGACACAATCAGGGGTGGTTGGCTGCACACCGGAGACTTGGCCCGTATGGATGACGATGGTTATTTCTATCTGATTGATCGAGCCAAAGACATGTTCATTTCCGGAGGGGAAAACGTCTACCCGGCGGAGATCGAAAGGGTCCTGCGAAAGCATCCGGCCGTAGAGGATATCGCAGTGGTCGGTGTTCCCGATGAATCCTGGGGTGAAGTGGGCTGCGCTTTCGTAATGGCAAAGCCGGGGGCGGACCTGAAGTCTGAAGATCTGATCCGCTTTTGCGATGGTCAACTGGCACGCTATAAATGGCCCAAAAAGATCTTGGTTGCAGAAGATTTCCCCCGGACCGCCCTCGGCAAAGTACGTAAATCAGTTCTCAGGGAGAATTACTTAGGCAAGGATATAGTCGCGCTGACCATAGAGCACGGAGCGGCCCCGGTTTAAGCCCACCACCAGCAAAGGTTGATTTGATGAAAGAGATACAAGAAGCAGCCCGGACAGTATCTGTGATGGCCGAGGCCGAGGTGTTGGTGGTGGGAAGCGGCCCTGGCGCCCAGACCCGCGCACAGGCAGGTTTCGAAGATTCCATCGGCATATTCCCGGAATTCCTGGACGCATACGGCATCGTGATCCTCCCCACCACGGGCCGCTATTTTCAGGTCCCCTATGGAATCATGCTGCCACCCGCCAGATGATGTGCCGCGCAGTCACCGGCCAAGGTGCGGGTGTTGCTGCCGCGGTCTCCCTGCATGAGGATGCCACCTGTGCGGAAGTTGACATCAAGAAGTTGCAAAAGGAAATAATAAAACAGGGCGTTAGGATAGGCTAGAAGTGTTCAGGTGTCAGGTTTCAGCGCCGCCGCCAGCCAAATAAACGGCCGGTCAAATCGAAAAAGAAACTCTGAAAAAGCGAATCCTCCCGAGGCGGATAAATATCGAATATCGAATAATGAATGTCGAATGTCGAAGTAATGTATTCTGTCTATTTTAATAAAAAATGACTGAGCGAAGCGAACCCACCCTTCGACATACCCGCTTGAAGCGGGTTATTCTGCGGTTCTGCGGCCTTTAGATCACGTCTTCAGCGTGGTTCGCTTTTAATGTTTCATACAAGGTTCCAGAGTTCGCTATTTACTGACACCTGAAACCTGACACCTGAAACTATATACTCTTGAATTGGAATAAAAACAGGATAATATTTAGAGGACATGTTAGTGGTAATTTTCACCAGCCCACTATTGAACTGTAACCACCGGGCAAGGAGCATGCAGAATGACATACTGAGCAGTGGAGCCGAATAAAAATTTTCCAACTTTGGATTTTTTGACGATTCCTAGAAATATTTGATCCATCTTCTGATCTTCGGCATATTTTACCAGTTGCTCCCCGGGGGTCAGGTCGGTCAGCAGCAATTGTACCTCATATGGCGGATCATCTTCTGCTAAAATTTCCTTAACCTCCCCTTCCATTTTTTCTTCCATTTTTTTGACTTTAGCATGTTTTAGCGGTTCTACCCGGGTAATCGCGTTGACCACCTCCAACTCCGCCTGCCAGATTTTAGCGTGCTCCCGGGCCACTTTCAGCGCTTTTTTGGCCTCATTTGTATCATCATAACATACCAAAAACTTCATAAATACCTCCCACGAATGACCACATTTACGATTGCACAAAATCTGCCGATTTGACCCCTTTGCGTTTTCGTTCCGCCAGGACACCGTCGAGCCAATCCGGATCCATTTCCGGTACAGATGAGAGCAAAAGGTCCGTATACTCATGGTGAGGCGGCCTAAGAACCACTTTCTTCACGCCCTGTTCGACAATTTTACCCTGCAGCATGACGACAATCTCATCGGATATGGCCTTGACCGTTGCCAAATCGTGAGTGATAAAAAGATACGATACGTGCAGCTCGTTTTGCAGGTTCTGCAGCAGTTTCAAAATCTCTTCGGCAACCAATTGATCCAGGGCCGAGGTCACTTCATCACAGATAATCATCTCGGGCTTGGCCGCCAGGGCGCGGGCGATGCAGACCCGCTGCTTTTCACCGCCTGACAGTTCCCCGGGATATCGATCTTTATATTTTTTTGGCGATAATTCGATCATTTCCAGCAGTTCTCTGATCCGGTCCTCTCTTTCCTGACCTTTCATGCCAAAGTAAAATGTGAGCGGACGCCCGATGACATCGCTGACCCGCTGTCTGGGATTGAGGGCGGTGTCCGGCATCTGATAAATCATTTGCATGATCCTGAGTGTTTCAAGTTTGCGTGATTTTAACGCCGGCGGCAGTTCCGTGTCGCCGTAGATAACCCGGCCTTCAAGCGGCGGCAGCAGACCGGTTATCACCCGTGCCAGAGTGCTTTTGCCGCTGCCGGATTCGCCGACCAATGCCACCGTCCGGCCGCGTCTGATTTTAAGGTCAATATTTTCAAGCACCTTATCCGATTCCCTGCCGGTGTAACTGGCCGACACGTTTTCAACTTCCAGGACAATATCATGCTCCGTGGCAGACAGGTCCCGGTCCTCCCGGAGTGTGCGGACCGAAAGCAATGCTCTGGTATATTCCTCTTTGGGGTTGGCCATCAGTTCTCTGGCATTATTTTCTTCGACCAGATCGCCGTATCTCAGTACCATGATGCGGTCGGCTATTTGAGCCACTACGGCCAGATCGTGGGTAATATAGATGGCTGCCGTGTTAAATTCCCGGGTTATTTTCTTGATGGCGGCCAGAACTTCGATCTGCGTTGTAACATCCAGCGCGGTCGTCGGTTCATCAAAGATGATGAGATCCGGTGTGCAGGCCATCGCCATGGCCACCATGGCGCGCTGCAGCTGTCCGCCGGAGACCTGGTGGGGATAGCGGTAACCGATTCCTTCAGGATCCGGCAGCAGCAGACGCCGGTAAATGTCCACGGCTTTTTCTTCCGCTTGGTTAAAATTCATCAGACTATGCCGAATCGGCGCTTCGGCATACTGGTTGATGAGCCGATGCGCCGGATTAAATGAGGCGGCGGCGCTTTGGGCGACATAGGAGATACGTACGCCCCTGATTTTTCTCAACGCCTCTTCCGGTGCACCGAACAGTTCCATGCCGTCAAAAACAATCGAACCGGAAGTGATTCGGCAGCCCCCGCGGGTGTAGCACATGGACGCGAGCCCGAAAGTCGACTTCCCGGCGCCGGATTCTCCTATCAGACCGATAACTTCGCCCCTGTCCAAAGTCAGATCAAGACCTTTGATGATCGGCAGCCATTTCTCTTCCTCTGAACTGTAGCCTTCGATCTCTATTTTTCTCATTTCAAGTAGACGGGTCATTGTTAATCCTTCAATCTTTTAGTCCGCTGGCGATCTTCAGAAACCAGTCGACAATTAAATTCACGCCCACCGTCAGAAATGCGATGGCTCCGGCAGGCCATAGCGGCGTAAGTATGCCGAAAGTGATCGCCCCGGCATTCTCCCTGACCATACCGCCCCAATCCGCTGTGGGTGGCTGGATGCCCAGGCCTAAAAAGCTCAGGGCGGCGATGAACAAAAACACGAAACAGAAACGCAGGCCGAATTCCGCGACCAGGGGCGGCATGGCATTGGGCAGGATTTCTTTGCGCATGACCCACCAGATTTTTTCACCGCGCAGCCGGGCCGCTTCAACGAACTCCATAACGACAATATCCATGGCGACGGCTCGCGACAGGCGATAAACCCGCGTGGAGTCCAATATCGCAATCACCAGTATTAAAGCCGGAATAGACGTGCCGACCACAGACAGTGCGATCAAGGCAAAAATTAGTGTGGGAAAAGCCATCAAAATATCGATAACGCGGCTTAGACTCAGCTCGGTCCAGCCACCGAGGGTTGCCGCAAAAAACCCTAAAACCGAGCCGATAATAAACGAAAGCATGGTCGTGACAAACGCGATGAGTATGGTATTCCGGGCGCCGTAAACCAGACGCGTGAACAGGTCGCGACCTAAATGATCGGTTCCAAGATAATTTTCGCTGCTCGCAGGCATCCAGACGTCGCTGACAATTTCCGTTTCCCCGTAGGGGGCGATGATCGGAGCAAATATGGCTGCCAAGACATTAATCAGTACCATTGCCAGGCCGATGCGGGCGCTTAGCGGTGAGTGTCGCAGTAATTTTAGAAACGCCATCTGAACTATTCTCCTTATCTTGATTTTGGATGCAGCATCCTGGGGTTGCTGAGAATTGACAGTATATCGGCCAAAAGATTCAGCGAGACATAGACGGCGGCAAATATAAGACCGCTGGCTTGAACCACCGGGATGTCACGTGACGACACGGAGTCCACCAGCAGCTGTCCCAACCCCGGGTAGACAAATACCACCTCGACGATCACCACCCCAACCACCAGATAGGCCAGATTAAGGGCGATCACATTAATTACCGGCGACAACGCATTGGGAAATGCATGCACAACGATGACCCGCATGCGCTTTAAACCTTTTAAGTGGGCCATCTCGATATACGAGCTGGCCAGAACATTGATGATGGCCGCACGCGTTTGGCGCATCATGTGAGCGGTTACGATAAACGTCAGCGTCAGGCTGGGGAGAATAATTGCATGGATCTTCTGCCAAAACGACATTTGGTCGTTTATATTTGAAATACTGGGAAAGACAATTAACTTGACCGAGAGCAAGGCGATCAGAATGTAGGCGATGAAGAACTCCGGAAAGGAGATCGCGCTGAGCGTGCTAGTGGAAATGGCCTTGTCAAAAAAGCTGTCGCGGTAAAGCGCTGCCAGAAGCCCGAGCAAAACAGCGAGCGGCACCGCTATCACGGCGGCCGTGGATGCCAAAAAAATCGTGTTGGCAAAGCGCCAGCCCACCAGATCGACCACCGGCCGTCCATTGGCCAGGGAATTGCCCAGATTTCCCTGCATTAAGTCGCCCAGCCAGGCAAAATATCGCACGTGCGGTGCGAGATCGAGTTTGAGCTCTTTCTGAAAGGCGGCCACGGTTTCCGGCAGTGCATTCTGCCCCAGGATAGCCGTTGCCAGATCGCCGGGAAGCGCCTCAATGCCGACGAAAATAAGAAGCGAGATGACGATCATGGTCAGCAGTCCCAATCCAAGGCGTTTTGCCACCATTAATAGTATGTCTTTCATTTTTTCCCCGATTTTATGGTATTTGCACGACAGGTTCTGGCCGAGACGGTGAAAATTACCCGTAACATGACCGCTAAAGATTATCCCGGTTTTATTCCAATCTACGGATATATGGTCTCAGGTGATCCGCCGCAGGCGGACCACCTGAAACCTAATCTTCAGATCCCGGTGATAAGGAATGAATGACTGCCAATTAACAATAGCAGTGGTTTACACGCGAAGTTACGGATCAGGCGAACCACCAGCGTTCGGCATTGCGCATACCATCCAGGGCCATGTGCGCTGAGATGGGTCCGTGGGCCGTTTTCGCTGAGCTGGCTTCGACGATCTGGTTGAACATGGGAACCACCGTTCCGCTGTCATTGCGGCATATTTCCTGCATCTCCGCGTACATCTTGCGGCGCTTGCCCTCATCCAACTCGGCTCTGGCCATGACCAGCAGCTCGTTGAACCGTTTATTGCTCCAGAAGGTATCATTCCAGGGAGCCCCATCTGCATAGGCAACCGAGAACATCATGTCTTCAACGGGACGTCCGCCCCAGTAGCACATGACCCATTCTTTCTTGATCCAGACATTGCTCCAATACCCGTCATCCGGCTCCCGCACGACATTGATGTTGATGCCGGCTTTTTTGGCCTGTTCCTTTATGAGCACGGCCGCGTCCACCGCTCCGGCAAACGCGGCATCGGCTGCATGCAGATTAAAGGTGTGGTCCAGCATGCCGGCTTTTTTCATATAGAACTTGGCCTTTTCCGGGTCATATTTTCTCTGCTCCAGATTTTTGGCAAAGTATTTGTTTACCGGTGCAATGGGATGATCGTTGCCGGGTTCGCCGAATCCGCGCAATATCTGTTTGACCAACCCTTCCCGGTCGATCGCCAGCTTTAGTGCTGTGCGAACATTGTTGTCATCGTAGGGTTTTCGGTTGACCAGCATGGGGATGGTGTAGTGGGCCGTTCCCGTTACGGCCGAGACGTTTACCCCCGGCATCCGTTTCATGAGATGGACCGTTTTAAGTTCGACGCGATCCATGTAGTGTATCCGGCCGGTCTTCAAGGCATTGGTTCTGGCATTGGTATCGACAATAGACAGGGTTTCAACCTCATCAAAATGGGCTCGGCCTTCTTTCCAGTAGTTGGGATTTCGTGTTGCAAAAGCTCTGACTCCCGGCTCCCAGTCCTTAAGAATATACCCCCCGGTGCCAACGCCTTTTTCAAATTCCGGGCCGGCAGTTCCGGCGGGGCAAATGGTTAAGTGATAGTCGCCCAGGATAAACGGAAAATCAGCACTGCCGCCGGAAAGCGTGAAAACGACTTCATGTTTTCCGTCAGCTTTAATATCGACAATATTTTTTAAATATCCTTTGGCGGCTGACTTGGATTCCTCGCCCAGATGGTGGTTGATGGAAAAGACCACGTCATCGGCGGTCATGGTTTTGCCATTGTGAAATTCGACGCCCTTGCGCAGCTTAAAGGTCCACTTTTTGGCGTCGGGTGTTGCGTCCCAGGACACGGCCAGCTCAGGGATGGCGTTGAAATTGTGATCGATTTCCACCAGACAGTTTCTGAGCTGCCAGTTGAAGTTCTGGTTCATGTTGGAAGTCAGGGTTGCAGGGTTCATGGAATCCGTGGTTGACCCGCCGGTAATCCCGATGATAAAACGTCCGCCTTTCTTGGGTGCCGCCGCTTTAGCCGTGCCGCTCAGCAAGGCGGGTGACACGGCGGCCATGAGCCCTAAAGCTGATACCCGGGCTATAAATTCACGGCGAGAAATCCGTCCTTCTGACAATAATCGTTGAAGCATTTCAAGTTTCGGCATAGCTGCCTCCTTTTGTTTGAATGGTTAGCGATCATTTCCGACTGTTTGAGATGGATATATCTCCGACATGGCTTTGCCGGTTAAATGCCTTTTTGCGGGTATGGTTCCTCCTCTTCATTCGTATTGGTCAGGGTTAGAATTTGATTCATGGTCATGGCCAATATTTGAAGGTGCTCCGGTTCCAGATCGGCCAATTGATTGACAAATTTCTTTTCAATCGGATCGGGAATGGTTTGACCCAGTTTTTGACCGGATTGGGTGAGCGTAATCAATGCGACCCGGCGATCACCCTGTTTGCGGATCCGTTCAACCAACGCCTTTTTTTCCAGGCGATCGATGATGCCGGTTATATTTGACGGGGTCACATACATTTGACGGCTTAAATCCGCCGACGACAAGGCCCCTTTCTTGATCAGCAGCCGCAACACCAGGCTCTGGGGGCCGGTTAAGCCATACTGTTTGCTCATCTTCTGGGAGTCTAAGTATTCAGCCCGTACCAAGCGTCGGATGGACTCGACAATATCCTTGATAAGGTTTTCGTTGCCGGGAATCACTGAATTTACCTCTGGGGAAATTGTGTTAATCACCCACCCATATCTATTTAAGTCTAAATAGTCAAGGCTTAAATTATACATCTTGAAACAATTTAAATTTAAATACTTAAAGGGGAAGACCAATATTCCTGGACACACGCGGATCTGGTTAAGGATGAATGAGTAAGACCATTGAAATGAACAAAACGAACTCCCAAAGATACTGAAAGTCCAAGGGCTGTGATGGTAAAAAAGTTCAGGCAAATCCAGAAAAGCAGTCCGAACAGCTTTTTCGTTTCATTGCAATCTTAAAAATCGAATGGTGATCCCGCCTCGGCGGGGTCTCTCAGCAGAAAGTGAAAAGTCAGATCAACGCTGCCTCCTCGGAGACTCGAGCGCAGCAGGCGCTGAAATTATAGGAGCTACTTGAGCTTCTTGATTTTCAACCCCGAGGATGCCAGCGATAATCCGCCCAGGGCGGTGCATTTCAATTCGCGCGGCAGCATCTTGCCGACGGCGTACATGGCATCAATGGTTTCATCAAGGGGAATCGGATTGTAGAATTTTGGCGGCGCTGGGCTGGAGCAGGGTCATTTGTGGCGGATGGTCTTTTTGGCCATCCCGGGCAGCGGTCTTCATAATGTCATAACGCCGGAATGCTTCGGCCAGTACTTTGTCTTCAGAGATACCGAGAAGTTCCGACTCATAAGAAAGTGCAACGCGCCCCAGTGAACACCCGCGATTTTCAGCCAGCGCCGCCATCTTCGCAGCACAAGTAAACAGGGGCTTTCCGGGCTGCACAAAAAAACCGGCGCTGCCGTCCAAATGCCGGTTTCCCCTACCGCCGAACGGATTTCAGCCAAACTTTTGACCGACAGAGATGCTTTGAGATGAACCGTTAAAAAAGATCGATTGTTGAGAGATTGAACGTCTATCTGTCTCAACAGCTGTCCGTTTCGGGATATCATTTGGCTTACCGAATCGACGGATTCAGAAGGCAGTTCGACCAATACGGAATAGGCTTTGCCGTCAATGCAAACCGGCCAATCATTTAGGTGGTTAACAACGACAGCTCCGCCGCCGGTAGAGCGGGCTGATAGACTCAACGCGCGTCCGGCGCCGGAGCTCATACGAATATCGACCGCATTTGGATGATCCGCTGTTTTTAATGGCTTTACCGCAAACTCGATGTTGACTTCACGGTCTTGGGCCAACTGAAGAATTTGTGGAAATCGGCTGTCGGTTAATTCCAGGCCCATGACACCTGCCGCAAATCCAAGATCACTGCCCTGCAGACGATAAACTTCACCAAATGATCCCCCCGGGTCGAAAGAGATTCTCACCGATGCCGTCTCTTCGCCCAGCAAGTTGCGGGCTATTAATCCGATATGATAGGGGCCGGCAGTGTGAGAGCTGGAAGGCCCTCGCATGATCGGTCCCAGGACATCATTGAATATGCTGACATTTTTATTCATAATTAGCCTCGACCCTAATGGTACCTGAATTTTGCAAATGAATGCCGCCGACTCGTGCAAAATCCAGGTGGTAGTTCACGGGTCATCACCGATGTTGCAATCTCATCATCCAGCAATCATCATTGCCAATTCTCAATGATGGTGGGAACAAGTTTGCCAATAAAATAGATAACCATGGCAAGTATAATGATAATCGGAATGAAAAGGGAAAATGCTAATGACTTTAAAGAAAGAGACTCTCTGCGGTCTCTTTCTTCTTTGGTGGTCGCCTTGCTAGTGACAAGGACAATGCCCGCCGGGATTATCAATGCAATTAATAAGATATTTCTGGTCCAAAAACCGGCAGCTGCCAGGACTGATGCTGCCACGATTGCCACATCAACCAGTCTTATATTTTTTAGGAGTCTTATATTTTTCAAATCTTTTGTCTTGTTTCCGCCTTCCGCCTTCCGATTTCAAAAACTTCTGTGATCTGTCTTAAAACCTCAGTGACATACAGGTCAAACCGCCATCCATTTTGCGCAACTCACTGACTTCAAGCTCAATCATGTTTAAGCCAAGTGTCTCAAGTTGTTTGCGGGTAACCGGATAACCGGCGGGAATCAGCAAGTGCTCATTGACAAGCAGTGTATTGGCGGCATAGGCTTCTGCACTGTCCAGCACTATTTGGTCGTATCCTTGGAGTTGCTCCCTGGCAGTGAAATCGGAGGTGACGAGCAGCGTGTTTTGGCCGACATAATTGACACTGGATTTAAAGTGCAACCCTGCACCCACGGCAACCGTCGTCCAGGTATTGCCATAGCCCTGCAGGATTCGGCCAAGTTGCCCGGCACCCTCCTGGTTCGTGCGTTCCGATATACCGATAAAGAAATGGTTGCCCACCTGAAGGACATCGCCGCCGTCCACGGTTCCGGGCGGCTGAATACGCTCGATTTTACGGAATTCGGCCAGAAACGGGATAATTGATTCTTCTTCGCCTTTGCGGGTGTCAGCCCCCGGAATGGTGATAACGGCAACATCCGAGGTTACCACAGCCGTATCTTCAACAAAATGCGCATCCGGATATTCCGGCTGTGGGTCGAGGACGATAACTTCAAGACCGGCAGCTGATAACGCCTCGAGGTAGGCATCATGCTGTTTGAGCATTAACCCGTAGTCGGCTGGTTCTGAGCTGACGGTTGTGGTAAGACCGCGGGCAAAATTTTCACATGGTTTTCGGGTAATGGCGTGTGAGACCATCGTCGAGGATTCCCTTCCTTCAATAGATCAAATCTGTTCATGGTTTCAGCATATAACAAAATCTTGACATAATAGGAAGGGTGATTCGGAAATAGGGGGTGGAGGTACTGGCCCGGGGCAATGGCGTTTGGTGTGTTGTCGTATTGGATTTTATTATTACTTCAACACCCCGGGCTTGCCCGAATCGGGCACAGCGTATTTTATCATGATTTAAGTAATTTTAAATTCCCGGCCCGCTATATTGGACGAATATGGGACCTTATAGTCATCAACCATGGGCAATATTCGCCAGCTGGCACGCTTCCTTAGGCCAATTTCGAATGATCTGCATAATTTCCCTGACATAGGCACATTCACATTGTGCATCACAGGGCTCTATTGCATCCATGTCCTCGCAAAAACCCTGACAGACTTCTGTGCCCGTTAAACGCTGGGTGAACAAGGGCCCGGCATACATATCTTTGAATCGGCCGGCAGGAATTGCGATGGTAGATTCACAGGCCAGATGGTTGAACAGGAAATATCCAAGCTCCAGCTGACAAAAATTCGCCTGATAACCAATCAACACGGTCTTTTCGTCCTGCAGAAATTCAGCCCGGCTGAGCCAGGGGAAAGCGCAACAAGTACATTTTTTAAATAATGACATTTTTTACCTTTTCATTTAGAGATAGCGTAAATACAAATTTTCAAACATTATCCAGGGTGGTTACTCTAATCAGATAACTATAAGTTAATCATGCAAAAGATATACCTTAATGCTGATTTTATTGCATCGGTGAAAACAATTATGCCTCTAGTCCGTTTAAAAACAGTCTGTTAGGCTAAATTAAGCATTACGAATAAGCGTTGGTTCGTTGTATGTACCGGTGCAGGAAGTTCTAAAAACTAATCGGCCGCTTGTCAATAAAATGGCGTACGCTTGGGAATAACTATTGTTATAAGGAGGGCAAAGACAGAAAATAGTAACAATTTAGAAGGGCGAAAAGGTCACAAATTCGCACGTATTTTCACGATATTAATTTTTTCATCCTGGGATTGTTGCTCTAAAATTCAGGTATTAATCGGTTCGAATTCCAGGATTGTAGAACTGTCCTGATCTTTCAGCACGAGTTGCGAATCTTTCAAATACATGCGGGATGTCTGCATCAAGGCCCGGGTGAAATCTGTCTCCTGCTGCATTAACTCCGGCGGGCCTGCCATTCTGGTCATAATAAAGGCTTTGCTCCAGATAATTTCACCGTCATCCTGGAGTTTGAGATTGCCGGAATAACGATTTAATGTGGCTTTGCCGCTAACCCTGCCATTTTCATCACACGCAAAGGTTGTTTTCGAGTCTTTAACCAGTGCGATTGTTTCATTGTCTTTTGTCATTTGGTTCAGATTCCACTCAATGCCGGTAATTTCGTGTCCTATTCTCAGCGGTCTAGTTTTTCCAATGTAAAAAAAATTGTTAAATTTGGCCTTTCAAATAGCGTTGTCTCTTTGGCTCGGGAAATTTCTCAATGGCATATCGCAGCATGGTGCGGGGCATGTTGTGATAATGTTTTATTAAAAATGTCTCTTCACTTTGCAGGTGGCGTTTGCCGATTTCGCGCAACATCCATCCGACGGCTTTATGGATCAAGTCCTCTTTATCGGAAAGTAGCATCCGGGCTATTTTCAGCGTATCCGTGAATGTATCGTTTTTGATATAATGAAAGGTCGACATAATCGCGATACGCCGTTCCCACATTAGAACGGATTGCGCCAGTTCATAGAGCAGTGCCTTACTTTCGTCCATCAAATAGGGCCCGACAATGCGATGCGCCGATGAATCCACCAGGTCCCAGTTGTTAATGAATCTGGTGTTTTTTAAGTACAGCTCATAGATGCTTTTTTTCTTTTTTTGATCGCCTTTGGAAAATTGGTCAACCATGATAAACAGTGACAGCAGTCGTTCCTCATGATATTTTGACCCCAGCATTGTTTTGACGTCTTTTAGAGACACAACCGAATATTCTGTTGCTAATTTTCTTAAAACCGGCACTTTAATCCCGAGAAAGATATCGCCCTCGCCATATTCACCCGGCCCGGTCTTAAAAAACCTCTGGCTGATGGCAGCCTGCTCCTTACTTCCAAGCGCCATAAGCCGATTTGTAATCTCTCGTACTATCATAACAGCCAAAGATCCCATTTAAAATCCACAATCCGCATTCCGGAATCCGCAATCGGATCATTCTTTCGTCATGGTACTGATAAATGCATCGGCTTCTTTTAAGTTGATCATATTTATCTTCAAGATCACCACCGTCGAATTGTAATACACTGCTGAATTTTTCAAGGGCCGATTCAAATTGTTCTTTGGCATCTTCCTGGGCATCCCGCGCGGATTCCACCCGGTTGACCATCAGGTCCCGCTTGTGGTATCCCAGCTTTTCCATTGTGCCGTAATAAGCGGTTTCACAACCAGACACAAACAGTACCAATGAAAAAATCAAGATTAAACGCAGCCGATATTGCAGAATTCTTTCCAGCATGAAGTTTCTCCTCAACAAACCTTACACAACAAGGGCGGCCATGTCCCTGCCGAATAATCCAATTCGCTCTGAAGATTGTCCAGCTATACTTAAGTCCCAGGCAAAGGGCGTTGCACGTACTTGCGGGTAACCGATCCAACTTGCCATCCCGGTGCGGGCGGCCAGCAATATTATCTTTCTGGTACTGTCACTTTAATTGTTTTACCGCCATACTTGTGAACCGAGTCGTGGCCACGTACGGTAACTTCCGTGATGGATTCGGATATTTTTACACCGGAGAGGCTCCGAGTGAATGGCTGTTCATCAACATGGGGATGGTAAAGCGTGCGGGTTCCAAGTACAGTACCGTCAGGTGCCACCACATCCCACTTGTCAGCGTAGTGCTTCCAGCCTTCATCAGCATGGCGTACGGTTACGTCAAAACTAAAAGTGTCCTTGCCGCTCATCCTAACTCTTACATCAACAATGTCAGCTTCACCCGCATAAGCTGTCGCACCGATAAGGAATGTACAAGTTAATATCCAGATTATTAATTTCACCGTTGACCTCCCTGTCAAAAAGAGAATATCGAAAAAGGGAATTTATTAGCTTTTTATTTTGGCGGCAAGGAATTGGCAAAATTTCTCGCCTGATCCAGCCAGGCTTTTAAATCCGGATCACTTTTGTATCCGTCACCTGCGATCATAACCCAACCCTTCATGGGTTTGCCGGTGATGTCAAATGGACGGGCATATGGTTGTTTTAAGGCGTCGCTAGACTTATCTTCACCGAGTCTCAGGATTAAAAAGTCTTTGTGAACACCGCAGAACATATTGCCGCTTATCAGATGACAGACACCTCCGAACATTTTTTTGTCGTTTGTGCCCTTCCAGCGCGACACAATTTTCTTTATGCGCCGCTCTAACTCCTCATTGTAAGCCATAGTTACCGCCTCTTTGTTAAATCATGCTGGAACCTATCCGTTTTAAAAGAATACATCAATCACTCTTTCATCCGAAATCTGACACAGCCCAGTCCCGCCGCTGGCAAAACCGATTATGACATCGGTCAATTTAAATCGGCACTTGATGACATTGCCCCTGTTGCCGGATAAAGTCGCTTTTGTGTTGCCGGGAAAGGTCTGAAGGGCTTCAAAATGTCCGGATAGGTCGTCAGTATCGGTTGAATCCGTCTCCATCATTTCCTTGGTCCTGTCGAGTCTTTCAGATCTGCCGCGAAAATGCTCACCATCGGGCAGAACGGCTATCAGTTCTGCGACAGAAACCCTTGAGTCGGTATACGTAATTTCTATTCTTTTTGCATCGCGCCGGATGACTCCATCCATTTGGCCTGAGCACCCCAACGTCACACCTAATAGCATTGCAGCGATAATTAATAGTTTCAATTTTTTAATCTCATTTTTTAGGTTTCTTTTTTGTTTTCAAGGATATCCCCACGACATTGGGTACCGGGCGTGAAATAAGTTTTTTCATATTCCCCTGAATCTCAATTTCATAATTGCCGACAAATTCATGCTCATGATCTCCGGTGTTGATATACAGTTGTGCCTGGGGACCGCCTTCGGCATACATCGCTCTGGCAATGTTAAGCGGCAGTTTTTTAAGGATGTCGATTAAATCGTGGGTGCTGTAAGGTGAACCGACATGGATAAACAATACCCGATCCCGGTCGTCGACTCCAATTGCCGCAGTGCTCCATTTTTGAGGCTGTTTAGTCCAGACGTTTTCTCCGGTACATGAGATCATGCGGATACTTTGAATCATCGTACTGTAATTTTTTTGCCAGACCTTGAAATCTTCGCATTGTCGATCAATAATTTTCACCAGGGGTACATCGGCAGCCTTCCTGTCAAATGCCAGAATGGTCATGTCCTTGGATAGCCGTGGATTGTTAATGTGGGCTCCTGAGCGCATCAAAGATACACTGCTTTTGTAATCCTCCTGATACATACTGGCGTTTATAGCAGCGACCAGACCGATCTGTTGGCTCCATTGCTTGGCAGACTGCGGTCGACCGTTCTCAAAAGCTGAGGCACTGAGCAATCTAAGCTGATAGCGTTGCGGATCAATCCTCAGGACCCGGATTTTGGAATCGCCTATGTCGGAAGGAAGTGGTGCGCTGAATAATCCCAGGTCGAGGCCCTGGGCCAGTTTTTGCCAGCCGGAATCTTTGCTGACAGCATTTTCCGCCGGCTGCTGATCGGCCGCGCCGGCAATCGGGCTCAAATACATGAGCAGGGTCAAAACTAATATGGGAACTGCCAATTTCATCATTAGGTAGTTTGTGCTAAATCTTAGATGAATAAAAAATATAGATGACTTTATCCATTTTAATATTATTTGGCCACGAATTCACACGAATAGCCACGAATTATTGCAATGTTCAATTGCCGAGGTTCTTATAAAAAAAAATAATTTCGTGAAATTTTGTGTTAATTCGTGGTTTTTTTCAAAATTTTAAATCGTCACTCTCATTTTAATTGATCCAAATCGACAAGCCCGCCTGGCGCGACGTCGTAATATCCTTCAAGATTGCTGATTTGACCGGGGGTTGGCAGCCTGACACCCCTTTCCAGTTCGCTCAACCTGGATTGGGGGATACCGGCCTGCTGGCATACTTCCTTCACAGTTAAATCCCGGTCCGTTCGCAGGCTTTTTAATTTTTCTCCGAATTCACTCATCTTTAGCACTCCTTTCCGACTCAATTGATCTTAAGTTAAAGTGTTATAAAACAAATATGGTTTGGTTGTAAAGTTTATATCATATCGATCCTGTCATAAAATAAATATTTAAAATGAATCAATTCCTTAGTGAGATTTGAGATACTTAAAAGTCCTTGCCAGCATAAAAAGGCTGGGATAAACTCCAACCTGATATGGGCGTTTCAATTTTGCAAAAGAAGGAGAAACTCAATGTCCGATGATAATAATTTGAATGACCAGGGTTCCGTTGAAAAACCGATGCCTGAGGACGACCTCAACGCCAAACTCGGGGTGTTGACCCGGCGTGAAGTTGAAGCCCGCATTCTGATTCCGGTAATTAAGGCCCTGGGAGACGCCTTCGGGCGCGATGAGGTGCTGGCGGTTGTGCGAGATACCATCGTCAGGATTGCCCGGGAGCAGGGTGCCGTCCTCAGTCAACAGATGGGGGGCAATTCGCTGAAAAATTTTGTTGATTCGTTGGCCTACTGGACCCAGGACAATGCTTTGGAGATCGATGTGATCGAAGAATCCGATGAGGTACTGTCTTTTAACGTCACCCGCTGCCGCTATGCCGAACTCTATCAAAGCCTGGGAATTCGGGAAATGGGAACCAGCTTTTCCTGCACGCGGGATTTTGCATTGATCGAAGGATTTAACCCGGATATCTCGCTGGAGCGGACCCAGACGATTATGGAGGGGGCGCCTCATTGTGATTTTCGCTATCGGCGGAAAAAATAGAATACAGCTCAAAGCTCAAATACGAACTGGCGGATATGCCACACCCCGGGAAATATCGGGGAAGACAGGCCGAACGAATGCGGGGCGAGGCGCTGAAAGGCGTGCTGACAGGATCGACGAAAGCGGTCGGCAGTGCATGCAGCTGATCCGGCATTTTTTAGCGTTTACCATGAGATATGCAAGTCTGCGGAACCCGCAATCCACAAATTTTCTCAAGCAAAAGACAATATAAATGAGTGAAAAACCAGCGTATGAAGAATTGAAGCGCATAAATGCGAAAACCCCCGTCATCCTCTGCACGGGGTACAGTGCGCGCTTGATCCGGACTTCCCTCCTTCCTAGTACTCAGCTGTAAGGGCTTTCGATTCCTGGAAGTTTGCCCCTGCTGGCCGGACAGATCAGACTCAATTCAACTGCGCCAGCGCCTGATCCAGATCGGCGATCAGATCATCTGTATCTTCAATGCCCACGGAATAACGCACCAGACCTTCGGGGATGCCCATGGCAGCCCGTTCTTCTCTGGTGCACTCCACATGACTGGTGGTGGCCGGTGGACCGGCGATGGTCTCTACCGCTCCCAGATTGGCGGCCCGGTGGGCGTATTTCAGGTGCGGCAGCTTCGATTTGAAAACGGGGTAAGAATTCGATAAACAGCTTGTTGGTGCCGCCATAGCTGTCTTTGATGGAGACCACCCGATCCCCCGGCGAAAGCAGGGTAAACAGGGTGTTGCTGACAGCCGCCATGCCGCTGGCAAATGAGGTGGCCGCCTCAGCTCCCTCCAATATGCGCACTTTTTCTTCAAATGCCTGCACCGTGGGGTTGGTATTTCTGCCATAGATGTGGCCGGACGCTTGCCCTTGACCGACCCTGAGCCATTCATCCAGGTCGTCATAACCAAAGGATACACGATGGACCACCGGTACCTGGTTGGAGCGCTGCCAGTGCGGGCCGCCTTCGCCCGCCCACACGGAGAGGGTTCCGGATTTTGGGCCATCGGATGTTTTCATTTACAGCCTCCTTGGAAAACGTAGTTAATTATAAAGATGGCATCTGACCAGGTGAGGCGTGCCGGATTCTTCAAACAAATGCTGCTCGGGTTTTTGATTTTTGCACTGCCGCATAACTTTAGGGCATCGTGTATGAAATCGGCAGCCTTGGGGGGGATTTTCGGGATTCGGAATATCGCCCTGCAGAACAATACGTGGTTTGCCCCGCCGCTTGGGATCCGGTCTGGGTATTGCTGACATAAGTGCCTGGGTATAAGGGTGTTTGGGCCTGGCAAAAAGCGTATCTCCATCAGTCATTTCTACGATCTCACCCAGGTACATAACCGCGATCGTATCGCAGATGTGCTCGACAACGGCCAGGTCATGGGAAATAAAGATATAGGATAGGTCCAGCTGTTTGCGCAGGTCGACCAATAGGTTTAATACCTGTGACTGGATTGAAACATCCAGCGCCGACACCGGTTCGTCCGCCACAACAAGCTTGGGTTCAAGTGAAATGGCTCGAGCAATACCAATCCTTTGCCGCTGGCCGCCGGAAAATTCGTGTGGATAGCGTGTCACCGCATCCGGTTCCAGACCAACCATATGGAGTAGTTCTGCGACCTTGTCACGGCGTGTCTTTCTGTTTCCGATTCGATGAACTACCAGGGGCTCGGCGATGATGTTGCCGATTTTCTGGCGCGAATCAAGCGAGGCATAGGCATCCTGAAATACAATTTGCATTTCTCTACGTTTTGCTCGCAGGTTGCGAGGAGTCAGTTTGCTCAGATCAACACCGTCCAGGTAGATTGAGCCTGACGTCGGCTCGATTAGCCTGAGAAGAACCCGGGCCAGTGTGGACTTGCCGCAGCCGGATTCACCGACCACTCCCAGGGTTTCTCCCTTTTGAAGGCCAAAGCTGACGTCGTCAACAGCGTGCACCTCTCCCCGGCCGCCTTTCAAAGGGAAATATTTTGTTACGTGTTGCGCTTTCAGTAATTCAGGTCTCATATGGATTCCAACAGGCTAATCGAATCTCGGTCCCTTGGCCGTCAAGGGGAGGGATCGACCTCCAGCAGACATCGATGACCCGTTCGCAACGTTCCGCATAGTAGCATCCCTGCGGGCGTTCACCGATGGCGGGGACCATGCCCGGGATCGTCGGGAGGTAGGTTTGTTTGTTTCCAAGCTGCGGCACCGATGCCAGTAATCCGTGCGTATACGGATGCCTCGGATTGCTGTAAATTTGATCGACCGGTGCCTTTTCAACGATCATTCCGGCATACATTACGACAACATGATCGCAAAATTCGGCCACAACTCCCAGGTCATGGGTGATCATCAATATGGACATTTCGAGCTCTTGCTGAAGTCTAACCAGCAAATCCAGAATCTGCGCCTGAATCGTGACATCCAAAGCTGTCGTGGGTTCATCGGCAATTAGCAAGGCCGGTCCGCAGGCAATTGCCATCGCGATCATCACCCGCTGCCGGAGGCCTCCGGACAGCTCGTGCGGGTATTGGTCGATCCTGGCACCGGGCGAACCCACACCCACCATATCTAAAAGGGCCACACTGCGATCGCGGGCCTGACGCTGGTCAAGCCCGCGATGAAGGCGCAGGACTTCTCCGATTTGGAAACCGATGGAAAACGTCGGGTTGAGGCTTGTCATCGGTTCTTGGAAAATCATACCGATGCGATTACCCCGGATATTGCGCATGGCGGCATCATCCAGATTGAGCAGATCTTCGTTGTTGAACATGATACGACCCGATTCCACCTGACTGGGCGGAGACGGCAGCAGCCGGATGATCGACATTGCGGTGACACTTTTACCGCAACCTGACTCACCAACAAGTCCCAGGGTCCGCCCATGCTCTACCGAGAAGGAGACATCCTCGATGACTTTGGCCGGGCCGTTATCGGTGGCGAAACTTACCGATAAATCCCTGACTTTCAGGATCCGCTGTCCGTGTGGCAATTTTTTTTCTACTGTCGATGTCATTATTGGTGCAATCGATAAAACTGGATAAATATCTCGCAAAAGCTGAGGGTTTTAGTTGCGAATTCTTTGCATCTCATACATAAACATTTTCGCCACTTAGACACAAAGGCACGAAGATAAATAAAAAAAAAATGGTTACACTTCGTGTCTTGGTGCCTTTGTGGCAATTCATTCCAGCTTGTCCGGGTTAGGATTTGAATGCGCTCAATTTAGCTAAAAACGACTTTCGGAAAGTAAAATGAAACGATCCAATCGGGATGATCTACGATTTCGCTGATCCTGAGGTCGGCGCACACGCTGCACAGCATGTAGGCCTCGGCCCGCGAATAGCCGTGTCGCTCTGCGACCAGGTCAACCATGTCGCTGACGGCGGCCCGGGCCGATTCCATCAGGTCCGGTCCGATGCCGGTGGTGACTTCGTATCCTTTTTCGTCGAAGTGCCTTGAGACCGGCCCCGGTGTCGAAAATCGCGGGAACCTCAAGTTCATCCCTTTTTCAACTTCCAGTTTGACGGTCACGTGCATGGGACTTTCGATGGCCGTGCCGCAGACTTCTCCGTCGCCCTGGGCCGCATGCGTATCACCCAGAGAAAACAGGGCTCCCGGTACCTCAACCGGCAAATAGAGCACCGTTCCCTCGCTAAGATCACGGGTATCCATGTTACCGCCGACTTGGCGGGGGTTTATGACTTTGTGCTCGCCTTCCGGTGCAGGGGCAAGACCGATCGTTCCCGGAAAGGGTTTCAGCGGTACCTTTGCGCCCTTGAGATATGGTGCCGGTGCCAGGGATACCGGATCATATTCCCAGATGAAAAGGGCGGGTTCTTCAAATTGGTCGGCCAGCAGGCCGAATTGCGGGATCACCGCCGTCCATCCCCAGCCGGATGGTTTAAACGACAGAAGCGTCACTTTTAACGCATCACCCGGTTCGGCGCCCGCAACGTACACCGGACCGGTAACCGGATTCACCCTTGCCATGTCAATGTTATTGACATCCTGCAGGGTGGAGTTTGCCGTAATCTGGCCGCCGCCGGCGTCCACCGCTTCAATTTCCAGAACGCTACCCGGGTCGACTTTGACGACCGGTTCGATCGAACGGTCCCACCCATAGTGGCATTTGTCTCCGTGAATCGTGTAATCAGACTTTATTGGCATGGGAAAATATCCCCTTTCATAATTTATTAGATAGTGTAGTTCCTTAGGATCAGTTAAGTGATACCTGCCCGTATTCGCTATAGTTACAGGAGTGTTGGAGTGATGGAGTAATGCAAAGCATTGTGGCTCAGCCATGATTCGATACTAAAACCAGGTTGATATCTTTCGCGTCTTTCAACTCACAAATAAAACCTGGCCCACCACTCCATTTCTCCAACGCGCCATTAATCCAATACTCCCTGCAATCTATATATAAAAGTTGGGTACCAAATTTTATTTTTACTGCGCATCCTTGGCGAATACGTACTCGTAGTGGACGGGAATGTGAACCGGATCAACGAATATTTCATCCGGACCACCGAGACGGGCCGCCCGCATGGTGAAGCGCTGTTCATTGAAAACCGGTGCCCAGGGGGCATCGTCCATTAGCTGCACAAAGATTGAGCGCCACAGATCCTCGCGTTCGGCTTTCACTGCCGGATCGCTCATGGCATCGGCTTTGGCTGCTAACGCATCGAGTTCACTATTGCAATACCAGGCCCAGTTCCATCCGCCTTTCACCGCCCCGCCGCAGCCCAGAATCGGGCCATAGAAATTGGAGGGATCCGGAAAGTCGGCGATCCAGGCCATACCGCCGGACCAGATCATCGGTGCCTGATCTTCCTCCCCGCCCGCGGCAATAACGGTAGATTGAGCGAGGGTTTTAATTTCGGCCTTGATACCGATTTCAGCCAGGTCTTGCTGAATGGCCTGGGCGATACGCGGATTGGGGTCGGTATTGTTGGCATACAGCTCTGTGGTAAACCCACTGGGAAAACCTGCCTCAGCCATGAGGGCCTTGGCTTTGGCGGCATCGAAGGCATAACCTTTATAATTGTTGGCATATCCGGGCATGGCCGGCGGCAGGGGCTGGTTGGCCGGTACGGCACGGCCGTTGATGATCTTGCATACGCGTTGTTTGTTGATCGCCATATTGACTGCCTGGCGAACTTTTTTGTTGTCAAACGGTTTAACGCGCACGTTCATGGATACATAGCCGGTGTGCAGCTGGCCACCTTCGATAATCAAACCGGCGTTTTTGGGGTCATTTTTTACCTGCAGAAAACGAGCCGGCGGGATACCGTCGCCCAGAATGTCGACTTCACCTCGTTGCAGGCGCAGCAGGGCCACGGTCGGTTCCTGGCCCACTTCAAAAACAATTTTGTCGAGACGGGGCAATCCGGCTTTGTAGTAGTCGGGGTTGCGATCGTAAACGACGCGTTGACCCAACTTCCACTCTTTCATTTTAAAGGCACCGGTGCCGACCGGATGTTTACCAAAATCCTGGCCATATTTTTCAACCGCTTCCTTGGGTACGGCAAAGGCGAAGTTGATGGCCATAACATGCAGGAACGTAGCATCCGGACTGGAAAGTTCAATTCTTAGCGTATATGGGTCAATTACTGTCATGCCGCTTAATTCGGTGGTTTTACCCGCCACCATCTCATCAAAACCTTTAATGCTCCAGAAAAATCCCTGTCCGGGACTCTGGGTTTTGGGGTTTATCGCTCTTTCGATGGAGTATTTTACGTCTTCGGCCGTCAATTTGCGGCCGTTGTGGAATTTTACATCATCTCTCAGCTTAAATGTGTAAATTTTGCCGTCCGGGGAGATCGTAAAACTTTTGGCCAGATCGGGTTCGAGATCATAGGTCCCGGCTGCATAATCCATCAGGCCGTTAAAGAGCGCCTTGATCATTGACCAGTTCTGCCAGTCGTAACCGATTGCCGGGTCAAGGGTGCTGACGTCATCCTTGTAAGTGACGATCATTGAACCCCCCTGCTTGATATTCTCGGCCGTCACCGGTGTCAGGGCTCCAAGGGTCAAAGACAGACAAACAACCATCGTTAGTAATAAGATTTTTTTCATTTTCTTTCTCCTTTTCTTCGGGTTTGCGATCTATGGACAATCGCCTGGGTTGAACAGCGAATCATGCTTAAGACATGATCTAAAGACAGTGGAACGTCGTACATCGAACGCCCAACATCGAACGCCCAATATTGATGGCGCTTCGCTTTATCTATTTTAAAACAAACGATTCACGCTGAAGACGAAGCCTAAATACAGCATAATTTCGAAGGGTAGAGTCGCTATACACGGTTTTTAAATTGACAGAATACCGTATTCGATGTTGAACGTTCGATGTTCAATGTTTATTAGTTTTTTCGATTAAACTGTCCGCCCTTCTGAGGCGGTTAAACATTTCGGGCCAGCGGCTCGGCTGATCCGCCTGCGGCGCAAAACCTTATACTCCCCGGCTACCTCAAATACACCCGCGGGTCGATGAAGGGAATTACCAGGTCGGCCAGCAGATTGCCGAGCACAATGCCGACGGCAGCCACCAGGGTTGCCCCCATGATAATCGGAATGTCGACCATTTGAATGGCCTGCCACGCCATTTGCCCGATTCCGGGCCAGCCATAGACTGATTCCACCACCACTGCGCCGGCCATAAAAATTCCAATGTCCAGACCGATCATGGCGATGACCGGCAGGATGGCATTGCGCAGGGCGTGAACGAGTACCACCGCAGGTTCGGTGAGTCCTTTAGATCGTGCGGTGCGGATGAAATCCTGGCGCAGTACGTCCACCATGCTCGAGCGCATCATGCGTGAATACCAGCCTCCGCCCGATATCCCCAGTGTCAGCGCCGGAAGGATTAAATGTTTCAATGACCCATACCCCCCTAGTGGGAAAATAGGTATAATGTGAGCGAACATATAAAGCAGCAGCAGCCCCAAAACGAACTGGGGAATCGACACGCCGGCAAATGACAGGGCCATAATCCAGTTGTCCGCCGATCTTCCCCGCTTGGTGGCGGCAAATATTCCGGCCGGCAAACCGATCAAAAGCTCAAAAAATATGGTCCCCGCCATAAGCAGCAGGGTTGCCGGCAGCCGGCTCATGATCAGCTCACTGACCTGTGTTTTTTGTTTGTAGGAACGGCCAAGATCTCCCTGCACCAGGCGGCTGACATATTTAATATACTGAACGGGCAGGGGTTTATCGAGACCGAGTTCCCTGCGGATGGATTCCACCGTTGCCTGGGTGGCACTGCGGCCGGCAAGCATTCGCACGGGGTCGGCCGGCATGAGAAATGAAAGACAAAACGTTATTAGCGTGACCCCAAAAAGTATCAGGATTGCCTGGCTGAGTCTTTTTGCAAGAAAAACCAGCATTAATCACGTCCTCTCTGGGTGGGGTCCAGCGCATCTCTCAAAGCATCTCCCACAAGATTAAATGACAGCGACAACAGCATGATGGCTATACCCGGGAAAAATACCAGCCAGGGCGCATCCAGAAAATAAGACTGACTTTCGTAAATGATACCACCCCATGAAGGGGTCGGCGGCCTGACACCAACACCCAGAAACGACAGAGTGGCCTCCAGTAAAACAGTGGTGGCAATACCTAACGTGCCCCAGACGAGAAGGGTCGGCCACAGATGCGGAACAATATGAATAAAGAGAATCCGCGGCCAGGCAGCACCAATGGCACCGGCGGCTTCAATATATTCCCGCTCAACCAGAGCGACGGTCTGGCTGTAAATAACTCTTGCGATCTGGACCCAGTTTACCAGTGCGATTACCAGGGCGACAATCCAAAGACTGGGCCGAAAGATAGCGGCCAGTGCTATTGCCAGCAAAAGAGCCGGAAAAGCCATCATCAGATCCGTAAACCGCATAATGACCGTGCCCGGCAGACCTTTGACGTAACCGGCCACAATCCCCAGGAAAGCGCCGATAAATACGGCGGCGCCATTCGCAGCAATTCCGATGATCAAGGAAGTTCGGGCGCCGTAAAGCAGCCGTGAAAAAAGACTGCGCCCCAGCAAGTCGGTGCCGAGCCAGAAGGTTTTATTGGGTGGAAGCGGCGCCCCTTCCAGGGTTAACCCATCGAAAAACTGCTGGTCGGGCGGGTGCGGAGCAATGAAAGGCGCAAAAATTGCCGCACCGGAAAACAGCACAATCATGACCAGGCCGAAAAGGGCTAACTTATTTTTTAGCAGCTGTTGCAGAACGTAGGACATTGATTGAATTAAGTCTTAACCTTGTTTTTGCGAGAAACCATGACCTGAGAAGCGATTTTATAACCTCTGATACAATGCGCCGGGGTTATAAAACCGCTTCTATCGATATTCGTGCTGATGCGGCTATTTGATAGCCGATGAAACCAGAAAAGCTTGTCAACCATATAATGAAACGATAGTTGCCTGTCAAGGAGGAATTCTTTTTCCGATACCCGGTGGAAAGCAAAATATTCGGCTCGGTTATAATCAACGATAAAGTCGCTGGATCACAATTTTTGCAGTAAAAAAAACTCCTTACGGTGATTTCTTCGAAACCGCAATGGGCGCAATACGCTCATTCGGACGATTAACCGTTAGGGAATAAATCCCAATTGTTTATGCCGTCAGCATGCACCCAACAACGATCAGCAAAATAACTTTTTTACATTTCAGGCCTCCTTTGGCTAACGATCCGGGTTAAGCATCAGGTGTTTTCGACTTGGGACCAGCCTTGGCCTTTCTCCACTTTGGAGCCTTTCTAGGGGCTGTTTTGCAACGGGGATCCTAGTTTTTTAGCGTCAACGCATTCTGGTCAGCCGGGCAGTGCGGGTAAAACTCCCATCCGATCGGCAGGCCCAGGCCCATAAAATTGCCCATCAATGCATTATATTGATTGAGGGCGGTCTTGATTTCTTTGATATCCTCTTTTTCTGTACCCGGCTTGTCAGCCTGCCGTTTTTGCACTGACGCTATGGCTGACTCAATATTGTCGGTCTGTGCGATGACCGTGGCAGTGAGTTCCGGATCATTTAGATACCTTTCAAACAGGCGGACACCGTGAATATTGACTACGATCGCCAGGATAACACCGATCACAAATGATAACAGCTGCGCCCGTCGTTTAAAATAATTTGAAATGGCCTTTTCATACTCTTCATATCAATGATAATGCTGACGACCGTTGCCAGACCGGCGATGGTCAGCGCAAAGGCAATTGCGGCATCTAACAGTTGCATGTCCTTGAACCCCCTATTCGAATTTCGCGGTGATTAGGGTATCTAGGTCGAATTATTGACCGTCGATATAGGCTTTCATCGCCTGCCTGCCGGCGTTAATCAGTGCCTGCAACCTGGCATCACTCATGTCGAACTCGGTTGTGCCATAGCCCTTGGCCGGCAGACGGCAGATTTCGTCCTTATGGGTTTTCATCGCAGCCAGATCATGGGCCTGCATCATGGTGTCTGCCAGGTTTTTGATGCGCTTGATCGTTTTAAGCCGTTTGACATTATCGAGCAGGCTGCCCGGCTGTCCGCCATCCCCGCCGGCTTCGGCGGCCTCGCCGGAGCCTGCCACCGGCAGGGTGTCATCAATCAACAGACCGAGCGTGGCGTTGGCTGCAGGATCGCTGTCACCCATTACGCTGATGACTTCTTCATCCCGCGAGGTGAACATTCGAATCGGAAAATTTGACAGTGCTCCGCCGTCGACGATGGTATTGCCGGTGATTTCCTGCCCCAGATATGTGCCCCACTCCGCCTGCCAGCAGACCTCCTGCCAGATAAACGGAATGCTCATCGACATCCGGGTGGCCCAGCGCACCGGGCAATCCGGTGCCGTGCGATGATTTAAAACCCGCATCTCCTGGGTGGCCGTATCGGAGATAACTACCGACAGGTCATTGCCGGTCCGGGAATGAAATTCCGCCATGGTGCAATTGCCGAGATTCCGACCCCCGGCATTTAATTTTTCCTCGATCCATTCAAGAAATTTTTTACCGGCGTATAATCCCCCGCGTTCAACAAATGAGAAAATTTCGCGATAGGCGTCCATTTGCATCAGAATTTCAAATATATTTCGGTCGACAATTCCTTCGATCATGGGAGGAATGTGAGGTATGTCCACCTTTTTGAATAATTCAAAGGTCAGGCTGTCTTCGATCGCCTGTTCATCGAATCCCTCCGGTATATCCATGAAGGTTGAGAAACGCGGCATGCCGTTGGCCAGCTTTTCGTTGACGGCCGCCAGCATTTCATCCGGGCTGTATCCGGCGGCAATGAGGGTGGCACTGATGGCGCCGGCCGAGGTTCCGATCAACCGCGCGGGTTCGTGGCCGCGGGCGTTAAATTCCTGCAGTGCGCCTACAAATACGCTGCCTTTTGCTCCCCCGCCTTCAAAAACAAGATCATATTTCATGACACACTCTCCTTAATTTTTAGGAAAAGATTAAGTCTTAGTGGATTTATTTGGAATTTGACTAGTGCAATTTGAGATTTAGACGGCTGCAACATGTAATCGGATAAACAATACCGCTACATATTAAATTGAAATGACCCGCGTTCATCAGAAATGATTCCATTGTCCAAATATTTTTTGGCGACGGCGGCCCGTTTGGCGGCATGGGTCATGGGATTGCGTCCGTGAGTTTCACGAATTTTTAAGTAGGCATTTATCAGTCTGCGTTCGGCTGCCGTGCCCCAGTTTTGCGGACTCTTAAGACCGGTTTGATCCATGGCCTTTTCCAGGCACGGTTTGATGTAGCCCGGGCGATTGACGTGATTGTCCAGGAGCAATCCCATGCCGTATTCCGACGTTACCAGATCGGCGATAAATAATCCTTTCACGCGGTAACCCCCGGCTCGGTAGAAGGTATCGATACGTGATAGCGCGTGTTGAATTTCGATGGATTGGACCAGCGGGTCTTGACCGGCCAACCAGAAATAATAGGCCCACTCGTAGGTGCGCAACCGCTCTTTTTGGGATGAAGTTGCAAGCTTTTGACCATCGAGGGTAAAAAAACCGGATATCTCATTGGCATCGATAACATCCAGCGCGTGTCGGCCAAAATATTTTTGAAATACAGGTTGATCGGCATCTTTAATTTTTTGCAGCAAGGCCGGCAACTCACCCGGATCGTTCCGTGCGCCGGCGGTCCACTGAAACATGCCGAAGGTCATAAAGGAGTTATCCCAGGTATTAACGGCGTCAAGGTTGCCTTCATTTTCGGAGACGGCCACCATCACATTAATTGCGGAATCAGTTAAACCAACATCGTTCAGAGAAGATCGATTAGTATGAATATAGTCAATTGGTTTCCGACGCCCATAGAAGTATACCCCCTTTTTAAATCGGGTCAGTCGCACCTGGTTTCCGGCAACTGAAACATAGATGCGGGATCTTCCCCCCTCAACAGCCGCGCGGATGCTGAGTTTTTGGGTGGATTTCTTAACCGGCTTGACATCTTCGACCAAACCATCACCGTAGTAACCCGTCAGACGTTCTCTGATCCGGTTGGCAAGCTCGATAGTCATCTTTCTGCCATCGCTGCGGACACCCTCCTTGCGGGCAAAAGCTTTGAGGGCCCGGGTCGTACCCCCGCCGTACTGGCCGTCGGCGCCATATTTTATCCAGTTTAGCTCGGCACCGAACCCCAGTTCATTGAGTAATGTCTGGAGCACGACCACGGCCGTGGCATGCGGTGAACCCCGGTAATACAACCGCTCGGCCTTATTCTCCTCGACGGCGTTGTTCAGATGCCGCAGGTCATCAAGTATGTCATAGCGGGCGATCAGTCTTTTGGCAATAGCGGGGGAGACCCACTCACCGTCGCCACGCTGATTATTGCGTTGGGCAAATTCCCGGACCGCACGGCTGGTGCTGCCGCCGTAATCGCCATCGGCACCGTATTTCTGCCAGTTGAGCTCATTGCCAAAACCCAGCTCGGACAATATGGTTTGCAATGCCCGAACTGCATCTTTATTGCCGGATCGGCGCCTCAGATGCGACGTGACGGTTTTGTCTTTGATCAATTTTTTAATTGTTTCACGCGGTGGCATATCAGACACTCCTTGATCGATCTTGGGGAGATATAAGGAAAATAATGTGAGATAATCTTTGTCTTACTAAAAGGCTGAATCTATTTTACTATGAGTTTGTGCCTGAGATGACTTGCAGGAAAGAACTGATATTTGAGTGCCTGCAGATTCGCAATCTATTAGTCTATTTTCATAAGACTATTTTTAATTGATTTTAATTAAGTTTTCGCTAATATCCAAAATAACCAGTTTATGAAATGAGTGCATTTTCGTATGTGGTACAAAACTGATCGATTGTCAATATTATTTTTGATTATCATTTCTCCCAGGCCTGAGTATCAAAATAAGTCCGCGAACATTTTTAAGCCTGATTCTTGAACTGGTCGCCCCAGAAATAAACGAACCGATCGCCATGTCAAGGGCTGCCCGCCCAACAACATGGATATCGTTCAGGTCATCGCCGGCGAGCGGGCCGATGCAGAGCGCCGCTGGGAATAATATGTGAAAATGAGGCGTCGTTCGAGCTTTGCTTCAGCTAAGGCCGAAGACGCGAAGACGAGTATACCTCATACCCCACATCCCATTGAAACATAAGACATAGCCCGGTCACAAAAAAAGGGAGACTGCCACAAAGGCAATCTCCCTTTTGGATTTTAATTGTTTTTTATTAAAGCAGCAGCCAGCCGATTAAACTGGATGTATTCTACCTTATTTTTCGAACACCTCCATCACGCTAAGCGGTTTCATCGTGTCCGTCGGGCGGAAGCGGTGGATTATTCCTTTTATGTTCGGGCCGTCTACTGTAACCTGAAGATAATTATATTCTTCCACGCGATCCTGACCCTTCCAATATAATTCCGCTTCAGGCGAGGGATTGGCAGTGAGGTCGAACGCCTGAGGTGCACCCCCGGCGCCGAGAACCAGGTAGTTCACCCCGTCGACAAGATAGTGCTCGGTGGTGTGGGTGTGGCTGTTGAAGACAACGATATTCAGATCTTTCGCAAATTCTTTGATAACCGTATGCGGATTCTGATCCATCGGCAGGGGATCGTGGCCGACTTTGACAAACGACGGCTTGTGATAAACGATAAACACATGGTCAGCCCCTGTGGTTTTAGCTGCGTTCAGCTCGTTGGTCAGAAATGCCATCTGGGCGCCGAAATCGGGATAGTCGCTGGTCCAGGCTTCGCCGTAAATGCCTGTTTTGCTGCCGCCGGCGTCAAGGAAGATAAACCGGCAGTTTCGAAAAGAAACTGAATAGATCCGTCGGTTATCAGACAATCCGAGCGCTTTTAGCCAGGGCATGGCGGTCAGCAGGCCGCTGATCTTTTCATCATACCATGTCTCGTGGTTGCCCACGGCTGCCAGAATCCGGCCGGGGAGTCCCAGGCTTTTGCCCGGCGGCGGTAGTCGGCTCAACAGCTCGTCGTCGAAAAGCTGCCAGTAGGGACTCTCGTCAAGGGTGGCTCCCTGGAAGCCGAAGACAGGAATGTCGCCGCCGTGGATGACGAACAAGGCTCCGTTGGCCGGGTCGGCGGCCCCCCGGTTGATGGTAGAAACGATCCGGTCGCACACCCATTTGCGGCCGCTGTCGCGCATCATGACCCGTGGCCAGCCGCTTCCGTCCTTTACAATGGTACGCGGCCAGCCGTCCCGGTAGTATAGGGTGAGGATGGCGCTGTGCTCCTGGATCTCCGCCCGTGCCAGCTCAAGCCCTGTGGAGTCAAAAAAGAGGCGGACCGGTTTGTTATGATAGCGTTCTTTGAGCGCTTTTCCCATGACCTCCGCCTGTTCCATCCCGCCGGTCAGGTACGGCTCAGTCCGCGTATCTCCTATGGCAACAAATGAAAAGGGGGCTGCGGCGAAAGCCTGAATTCCTGCGGCCAGCAGCGCCCAGGCAACACAGGCCAACACCGTGACAATTCGTATCGCTCCATACCGTCGTTCGTTGATAAAGTTCATACCTTGATTTCCTCCTTTCAGCCGGTTGAACGCGATCTCTAACAAATGATACCCTAGTTGAGCGAAAGTCGAGGTAGCCCCAGCTTCAAAGCGTCCAAGGGGGAAGCTGTCCCGCCTGGACGGGACCGCGGACCCTTGGCAACGCAGAAGATGGTTCGATTTAAAGACGGCGATGCATACGATGTTGAAATTACCGATTATCACAAAGGATAATATGATGAAACCGATACATCCGGGCGTATCCTCAAACGTGAAATAGATGCCCGTGGGCTTTCAGCCAACAAACTTGCCCTGGCACTGCGTGTACCTTCTGGCCGCATTACTCAAATTATAAACGGCAAACACGGGATTTCAGCGGAATCCGTATTGCGCTTATCCCGGTACTTCGGCAACAGTGCCAGGTTCTGGATGAACCTTCAAACCAGGTATGATCTGGCAACAGCCGAACGGGATATCGGTCAGAAGATTGATGCCGAAGCCAACCAGGCTGCATGATAATGGTTTAAAATTATATCCACAAGTACAACCTGATATGGGATCGAATGCAACGCTTGATTGCCAGGTGGATCCCGCTCGCCCGCGTCTGTCATCCCTATCCTCTAAAACGTTTGGGCGTTATTCCCTGAGGCAGGAGCCTCCGCCTCAGCTGGATAAAGCGATGAACAGCAGGGCAAGAACGAGCTAGTATTTTGCCTCTTCATCCTTCTGGTTGGTTGGAGCTATGGACCCACGATATTGTAAGCGCTCCCGAAACCTAGAGCATCTCCACCAGGCGGCGTTACATCTGGAATCTTTGTCGCAACATAACCGCCTGACGAAAAGCCGTCATCCGTCCGATTGAACTCTCTTTCTACAGCCCGGGCGGTGACTGCTCCTTCGTTTCCGCTTATACCAAGGGTGGGATCATACTCCTTGGCCCCTATCTTTAGCCAAACGTGAGCGGGACTGCCCTGACCCCCTGTGAAAAGGATACGATTCACCGTGTCGTAACCCTCAACGCCAACGAAACTCCTCACATTCCCATTGAACGCAGTTCTCGTCAGAATGCCCCGGTTTCCAATATCACTCTGCTTCTTGGTTAGAACAGGTTTTTGAGTACTCTTTGTCACCACAGGAAAACCACGGCCGTAAACAACATCCATCAGTGTTTTGAGCATGTTGGATAACCCCATACATGCCGTAGCCGGATCCACTCCTGGTTGCGGCACACCCGCAAGAAATTTATCTGTATCAAATCCGGTCTGTGTGTGGTACATCAGACTCCTGAATGGCCCATCTTCGCTCCGATCCAAGAATACATTGAAGAACGTATCGGCATACTCCTGCAGATTCTCCTCTGCTGGCTGGCCTATTTCTTCCCGGGCTTCTCCCATTAATCTTAGCGCCGGTGTATTTGCTTTGAGATTGGCATATTCATCAGTGCGGTTGTTTTCCAAAGCTGTTGTCAGGCCTCTGTTGCCAAGCAATACTAAAAAGTCCTTAGGCTTTTCAGCTTTGAGTGTCGTCAGAACATTGACGACGATATCCCTGGCACGGGCAACGGTTGTGACCCAACTGAAGTCGCCGTCAACAGCAAGATTCGTCGCTGATTTGACCATAGGCCCCCAGGTGCTCACAGGCATTGCAATGAAATACTGCGTCCACAGGCTGCGATTACCTTCGTTCGAATTTAGAAGATAGTTGAAAGCACCCACCTGTGATTTTAAATCCGCATTGGAAGCCATGGCCCTAGCCGCTGATATACCGTCAGGGTTAGCAAGTAGAACGAGAGCGGCGAGTTTCGATCCGACAATTGTTTTCAGGTCGCTGCCATGCCCTACCACGCTCTTGTCAGCCTCTTTTCTGGCTACACGGACACCCTCCCATTTCTCAATGCTTTCAATGATATTCCTGAGTCTATGGATTTTGACAAATAGATTCGCGTCATCTCCGGGCCACGCTCCTACCGCGGTATCAACTGCCTGGAGTTCACTTGATCTCTTTATCCACCACCATCTGCTCGCGTCACTCGTCCAAACTTGTGCAGTCGGTATGTCAGTATATTCACGTTGTATTAATTGGCGCTGTGCTCCTCCAGTCCTATCCAGTACACTGACAGGCTCAACCTGCGTTTCATCAGAAGCCTGATCCCGTCTCTGGGCTTGACCACTTCCAGTCTGTTGAACGACATGGGTAAGCTCGTGGGCGATTAACTCTCGGCCTTCGGAACTGCCGGGATTGTATTCGCCCTGTTTGAAAAAAATATTTGGTCCGGTGGTAAAGGCACGGGATTGAAGTGAGGAATTGAGTGAATCGGATTCGGAGCCCGTGTGCACTTTAACACTGCTAAAATCAGCTCCTAAGGCATTTTCTGCAGGCTCGCGCACACTGCCGGGAAGAGGCTGACCGCTGCCGCTTGCCTGCTGAATCGATGCTTCTAATTCTGAATCGACATCGCCGCCTTCAAGGCCTACGCGCTGGACAGCGGGCTTTGTCATCAACTCTTCTTCCTCAGGTACCTGTCGCTGGATACCATCCGTTTTGAACTTCCCCTGCAGAATTTCCTCGTCTTCTTCCGGCTGGCGTTGCACCCTGAGCCTGTCGAGGGGTTTCATCTGAAGCTCTTCTTCCTCTTCCTGGCGTCGTACCTTGAGCCTGTCGAAAGGCTGGATAGGCTTCATTTGGAGCTCTTCTTCTTCGGGTTCCTGGCGATTTACCGGTTGCGGTACAGGGGAGGTGATCCTATTTATCACCTGTTTAGCAACTTGATCAGCTTCCTGCTCGTATTTATCACCTGCCGGGGTAACTGTGAACTTGGCCTGCAACGGTATACTGTTGGACGACGTCGATGCACTCGCGCGATTGAAACTGAGACTTTCCGATTTCGACAACAATTTATCCGTAGCCCGGTTACCGATCGTTTTTTGAAGCTGCATCACATTTCGAGGGTTCATAATGGTGGGATTGAGACGAGATGTTTGGATTACCGGGACAGGTTGTGTTGGCGTTGTCGTCAGCTCGGAGGAACGGGAAGAAGGGTAGGTTGATTGTTCTTGTGCGGACTTTTTGTGATCGTGACTTGTTATTCCTTTTGTGGACATGTCGATCTCCATGAAGCTTAAAACTCAATTGGGTGAAATAACTCAATTTGGGTGTCCGTAGTGAGTTGTCCGTTGTTGGTTGCAGCAGTGTTTGCGATGATTGGGTATATCTTCCGGAAGTGGGATATGATCTCGCATGTTATCTCCCCTACATTCATCGGAAACCTTTTCGATGATCCTTTTCGGATCTATATTGATGAGAGATTGTCCTCGCTCCTTTCAAGGGGCTTCCTGAGGCCTTTCGTTCTGCGGGAAGAGTTTTCACTTATCTCGTTTGGTTCCGGTAACTCCGTACTAGGGCACCTGAATCGTAGCCTGTCCGGGGATGACAATCTGAATCACCCCCGCATAGGCACACATCAGCTTGGAAGAGTCATTGAGGGCAGGCATGTTGGCCACCAACACGGTGGGAGAGCCCGGTATCCAGGGTGACGGAATGACAGGGGTGCAGGGCATAGGGGGTCAACACACCAAGAGCCGCCGCAGGAAAAAAATTGGTGTCAAATCTTGACGGGTTGTTGCCCGAATCGAGTTGTTAGCAACAAACCCAGGCTTAGTGTGATTGATGAACTTTTAAATTAAATGGCATTCTGCATTAGCAAATAAGCATAAACCCTCGAATAA
>CACVKW010000367.1 GCA_902749685.1 Olavius sp. associated proteobacterium Delta 1
AGGTCAGCCAAATGACTAAGTATCTGAATTTATTAGATCTGGGATGAAAAATCGGGCAAAATGAAGCTGCTTTTTGCCTACAGACCGAAAACAAGAGCCTGTCAAGGGATTATCCGGAGTGTATTCTTTGAAACGACTGTCTGAAGTCATCTGAAAAAAATCAGCCCTTTACAATATTAAAATCAATTAGGAGAAGAACACCACGACCAATTGGTGGAGGATTGGCCCGAATACTTTGGCCGTTGAAATTAGATTACCCGAAGCATTAAACGTATTGCTAACCGATGACACATTGAGGGTTGATCTTAGCGATGGACGCAGCATTTCGGTTCCTGCTCAAACGGGTCCGGCCGTGTGCGCCAGGTGTGCTCCTTGCGGCACTGGCTCGGTAACTTGCCGTTTTTTAGATACTTGGTTGCGGTTTTTTCATCCATTCCTGCTTTTGCTGCTGCCGTTGCCTTTGTTTTTTGTGTTTTTATGAGCATTCTTAGCCTCCTCACCTGTTGATCGGTTACCATCCAAACCCTCCTGTTTCTGATTCTTACCGGTTTGGATGATTTTATTCCCCTTTTTGAAAATTGGGAATTTTAATTGTCGTCAGGTGGGAATTCTAATTGTCGCTCATCAATCGATATTAGCCAGGTAAGCCGATAAAAATACCTGATATCGTTTGTTTAAATTAAACCACATGCACCATCCCCAGAAAGAAAGAGAAAGAAAGGGACAGGCACTTTATTTAAAACACACCTAATTGGGTGACTTAGGGGCCATCCGGGGTTGACTTACCCCTGTTCATAGCTTGTTCGAATCTTTTGGAAAGCCGGTGTCAGATCTCGCTATCTATCTGCATTATCGGATAACGAGATCTTCCTTCTCATGGATTAATCATATCCATCGAGTTGAATTGCTTTGCCTTTTTATTAAATGAGCTATCGAAAGTGGCAAAACTTTCACATCTCCTGCTGGAAGCCAAGTGCAAAGCATCGGCAAAATCAAACTTATTTTCATACCATGCAATCGCCTGATAAATACAATCGGGATCTTCGATATTCACATTTGGTAGCCCGAGTAGCTTCTGAAATCCATTTATTATTTTTGATTTTCCAATTCCATACGCGTGCCGCAATACCCATTCCGTTTCTAAAAGCACCGTTTTGGGGATAAATATATCGCCACTTTTCATTAATTTTACAGCCCGATCTGCCTGATTAGGATCGTCATTCGTCAGTATTCTGACCAATAAATTGGTGTCCACAGCAATCATAATTTATTCCGAGCTCCTTTAGCGATTGCAGCTTCCATCTCTTTTAATGATTTCTTAGGACCTTTATAACCAACGCACCCCACCAATTCCTCTGCTTTAGTTTTTAAATAGGGGGTCATTGGTTTGAGCTTGATACCGTCGCCTGTGTCTTCAACGATAAACTCAAGCCCTGGTTCCCATCCATGCGCCGATCGAACTTGTTTCGGTATAACGATTTGGCCTTTATTGGATAATCGAGTTGTTTCCATAATTCTTCCTTTTTGTTGGTAAGACAAGAGTAAGACCACTGTAACGCTGATAGACCGGTTTGGCAACAATGAATTTCAAAGGGGGGTACAAAAAAAATGATTTCGATCCGAAGGAGTTTACCAAATTCATCAGAATCGCAGCGTTTGGGGCCAAAATGAGGATTCAGCGCTTTTTTGATGAAAAAGGAAATTGCATATCGGGTCCCCGCCACCACCAGACTATCCAGAGGATAAAACCAATAAAAATAAATTCGGTTATCTCTTCCCAGGCTTCAGCCCAAAGGGGGTTGCCCCGGTAGACTTCAAACATAATAAACCGCATCAATCCGAAAAATAACGGCCCCAGGGCCGCGGCGAAATAGATTTTGGCTACTGGCAGACCCATTTCGCGAAATTTAAATAAATAAAAACCGGCTATGACCAGAAATACGATACTGAGCAGGGAGCAAATCCGGTATTCTATGATTTGCTGATAAAGAAAGTGACCAAACAGAACGTCACCGCCAAAAACATCACCCACATAGAAATAGCTAGCCAAATCACCGGAAAGTGGAATGCCGGCAATTATTGCGGTCGCAGGAACCAGATACAGAAACATCAGGCGCAGATTGCAGGAAACAGGTTGATATTTAAAACATTGCCTGCAATTGGCAAGGAGAATGCACTTCTCGTTTTTATCGGTGAAACCGATTACCCTGGTATCGAGCATTACCATAAAGGCGTAGCTTGCGAAGCCGAAACTAACCATCATCCCGTACATGTGCAGATATTCCATCAGGAGGCTTTGTTCGTCGTAAAAAAGAAAATTTACGGCGCAGGCGTTTTCACCCAGAAAAAACGCGATCATTGCCCATTTCAGTGCAACGGCATCGGTTTTCCTGTTTTTGAACAGGAGCAGAATCAACCCCAGGGATATCAACCCATACAGAGGCTTGATCCCAAAAGCGGCAAACGAGATCAAGGCCTGTTCAAAAAGACTGAATTCCAGCCTCGGCACTCCCGGTCCAGGACCATACGGCGTTTGAACCCGGACCGGCGCTCTTTCCGGATCCCGTTTACCACCCGCCAGCCAGGCATCCATTCCGCCTTCGATATTCTTCGCTTTTGGAAAACCGAGCTTGTGAAACCTCTCCGTTGCTCCGGCACTTAAAAATCCCATGTTACATATCAGAAAAATATGCTCCCTGTTTTTCAAATGGTTCTGCCAGGAAAGATTATCATCCGCTTGAATTTTTTCCAGTGGAATATTGATGGCGCCTGCCAGATGGAATACTTCGAATTCTCGCGCCGATCTGACATCGATCAATATGGAGTTTACCTTCCCGTTCGCGATGATATCCCGGGCATTTTCAGCTGAAATAGACGGTGCCTGTAAAAAGAGCATCGTGAAAATCACCGGCGGAACCAACAGTCCGCAGAGAATCAGAACAGTCATCAGGGCCTTATGAGAGGATAATTTCATATTCGATCTTATTGTGTCTGTAGTTTCAAGCATACCATTTTCATCAATGTATCCACAGTGACAAAGGTAAAAAATGCATTTCGCGGTATCTTTTCTTTCAGGGACGCTTCTTTTAGGGCCGGTAAAATGTTCGACATTCGCTCGATTTCGCTGTCGGTCAGATACTCCGCTCGAAGGGCGGCTTCGGATTTGTCCGGCCTCAGTACGCGGTCAAATTCGCGGTCCTTGATTTTGGTATTAAATGCTGATTCCAGCGAGAACATGATATCCAGAAAATCCAGGGAATCCATCCCCAGGTCGGTAATCAGCCGCGAATTTCTATTTATCTGGCCCGGAGCAAGGGCCAGGCTGCTGCACAACACGTCTATTATTTTTTTTTCTATTTCCTGCTCACTTAAATTCATCTTCGACCTCTTTATAGCCATCTTGTAACCATTTCCAATTTTTTCCTGCCCGGAGGCTCTGGTTTTTCAGCCGGATAGCCAACTGCAATAACCGCCGCAACCTGCCATCCTTTCGGAACCAGCAGGCCTTTTTCGATTTCAACCCTGGCAATCAATGGACCCGTCATACAGCAAGCTCCCAATCCGATAGCCTCGCTCATCAGCAATATATTTTGAATTGCCAGTGAGACGCCCATCAGGGCAGTATTGTGTTCATAGGTTCTCAAGAAGGCCATCTTTTTTTGCGGGAACTTTTCTTTCACCAGGGCTGAAATTCCCTGAAACGCCCGATAAATAGGCAGGATGATAATCGGTGCATTTTGGAAACTCATGAAATGGACCGAGTAATTCGCAAACTCGGATCGGTATTCAGGGCTTAATAATGAAATGTAGTGTTGGCGGGCTTTATCGACCGCCCTGGCGATGATCTCGAAATGTTTCTTTTTTTTTGCGATCAAAAAACGCCAGGGTTGTTTATTCGTAGCCGAAGGCGCTGCAACCGCCGCCTCAATAAGCTCGAGGATATCGGCATCCGGCGGAACTTCCGGTTTGAAGCGCCTGACGGATCGCCTATTTTGCATCAGTTCCAGTATCATGTCAGGTGATAGCCTCCATCGATGTTTATCGCAGCGCCCGTAATATATGAACTTTGCTCACTCAACAGGAATACCGCCAAGCTGGCGATGTCCCCGGGCGTTCCGTAGCGACCCACCGGAATTTGCCCGAGGATTTCGTCCCCGGCCAGGTTGAGAGCGGTATCGAGCATGTCGGATTTGACCGGGCCGGGTTGAATGCAATTGACCCGGATTCCCTTGCGACCGTATTCCGCTGCCAGCGCCCGCGTAAAGGCCAGCAATCCGCCCTTTGCGGCTGCGTAGACCGTCTGTCCCCGAAACATTTTGCGGGTAACGATAGATCCGATATTGACGATACTTCCCTGATGTTGGCGCAACATGTGGGGCAGGACGGCGCGGCAACAAAAAATGGGACCCAGCAGGGCCGAATCTATCTGCGCCTGAATTTCCTTTTTTGATACTGTTGGAAGAAGTCCACTGATATTGATGGCCGCGTTGTTAACCCAACCGTCAATGCTGCCGAGTTCATCCAAAAATAACTGAATACCGTGCTCAACCTGGTTCGGATCGGAGGCATCAAAGGCAAGCAGCAGCGGTTGACAGCCGCCGATGTGTTCCAGTTCTTCGGCCAGGGATTCTGCTTCTGCTTTGCTCTTGAAATAGTTTAATCCGACCCGGGCACCATTGACGGCGGCTTCCCGGGCAACAGCCGCCCCGATCCCACGTGAGGCACCTGTAATAACGATGTTTTTGTCACCGATCACCTAATTCTCCCAATTCCGAAATACAAGGGTTGCGTTTTGCCCGCCGAAGGCAAAGGAATTGCTTAAAAAATGCCCTACCCGATGTTGCCGTGCCTGACCCGGAACATAATCAAGATCGCAGTCCGGATCCGGATCATCGAGGTTAATGGTCGGATGAACCCACCCGGCGTTGACACAAACGATACTTGCCGCTGCTTCCACCGCCCCGGCCGCGGATATCAAATGTCCGATCATCGACTTGGTGGAGCTCACCGGAATTTCGTAAGCTTTCCGGCCAAACAGAGTTTTTATGGCCAGGGTTTCGACCGGATCGTTCTTTGGTGTCGCGGTTCCGTGCGCATTGATATATGAAATACTGGCAGGAGAAATCGCCGCCATGTCCAGGGCCCTGGACATGGCCGCCACCGCACCACGCCCTTCGGGATGAGGATCGCTGATCGCATGCGCGTCAAAAGAATTGCCATACCCTACAATTTCAGCATATATATCAGCACCTCTTTGAACGGCAATTTCCATATTCTCCAGTACCAGCATGGCGGCTCCCTCTCCGAGCACAAAACCGTCCCGCTTGACGTCAAATGGCCGGGACGCTTTTTGCGGCTCGTCATTGCGGGTCGATAGCGCGTTGAGTTTACAGAACCCGCCTACTCCCAGCGGATTGAGCATGGAATCCGTCCCGCCCGCCAGCATTAGCGATGCCTCTCCCCGACGAATTCTCAGAAATGCATGACCGATTGCGTCATTACCGGCGGCACAGGCCGATATGTGAATTCCCGGATTGAGCCGCAGATTAAAGGCCTCGCAAAGCAGGTCAACGCAGTAATCAGCTGGGGTTTGTAAAAAATCATACTGGCCTTGGCCCGATTCCGGGATGTTGAACCCATTTGCCACATAGGCTGCCAGATCGTGCATGTCGAACAGTTCCAGACCGATACCGATGTTCAAACCGCTTTGCTCCGCATTGTGCTGAGGTCTCTGCTCGGTTTCTTGAAGCCGTGCATCGCGCATAGCTGAATGAGCTGAGTGCAGGGCAAACGATATTTTACGGTCTTTGTGAGATATCTCATCCAGATGACATTCCCCGGCGATAGCAGTAGGCAGTTGACCCGGATCAAAGATAGTCAAAGGACCTGTTCCGGAGTTGCCTGAAAGCAGATTCTGCCGGAAAAGACTCAGTGTGTTTCCCAGTGGTGTGACGACCCCCATGCCGGTGACCACCACACGATTCATAGTACCTCCCATGTGCTCTTAAAAGTATGGGTTGCGGACCGACAGCAATGGCTGAAAAGCCCTTTTTGATTATGGGCAAAGGCGTTGAGCAGCATGGGCAATTCAGCCGGGCCCAGGCGCAATTTCGGTAGCGTTTGCTCCGGAACTTCATCCCCTTTGGTGTACTGAGTATCCAGGGACAGAAGTTTAATGCGAGCCTGCCGGGACGCAGTTAGTGCCGGAGTCATTCTTTCCAGGATCAGGAAGGCAGCCACATCAGCTGTCCGCATCTCATCTGCGGCATGGAATTTTTGGAAATGATTTTCGACCAGAAAATTGCACTGATCGGAAACACCCCCGACGATGGCCCGTTCCAAGTGACCGTTTTGCAGGCGCTGAACAGCTTCACTTAATACCTGGTAATACTGAACGGCTCCCGGATAGGTTAAAAAGTATTCACCCTGTATGTTAAAATTGGCGGACAAATGATAGGCCGGCATATTGGGCAGGCAGGCAAAAGCCAGTAACGGGTTTATACTATCGTAGGCTTCGGTTGAAAACTTTGACATGGAAAACTGATGATTCTCATGTGAGTAGTGACAGATTCTTTCGGCTTCTTCACGCTTGAACGGAATGTAGCCGACCGTCATGAACAGTCCACAACTGTCTTTTACTTTTTCCAAATCATGGCCCGCTCTTTCAAGGGCCTTTCCGGACGCATTTACGGCCAGGCGGTCCTGCTTGCTCATATACTTAATCGTTTTCGGCACACACAGGTAACCGGTCGGGTCACAGTCGTGGCTCAATTCGAGACCGGATGGATCAGTCCGGTTTCCGATTAAATACTGCCACGCATCCGGCGATATCTCCCATCCCAATCCGGCTACCAGGACCGCGGGTGTCGTCCCAGCGGGATTCCGTCCGATGCCGTCGTCTAAAATATTTCTACAGCGAGTTTCAGCTTTTTTGTCCATAGCCGATAGCAGTACCTTCTCTGGGCATGAATCTTATCCGATTCAATCGGTTTCAATACAAAGGTCAATTTCGCGCTGGCAATTTTCGTCTCGCCACAATTAACGATAATATTTATCTTGGCGGCATCGTCGATTTGTTCATCCAGTTCGGCCGAAAGTCGTAACTGATCGCCAGGTTCGGCCGGGCTGTGGAATTTTGCCCTTTCGACCTGGGCCAGCAGAGCCCGCCGGACAGAATTCGGTGTGTTTACGCTCATTTCCAGCAGAAATCCCCCCAGCTGGGCCATGGCTTCGATCAGCATCGCTCCCGGGAATACCGGATTGTCCGGGAAATGGTCATGCAGGATGTCATCCGTCAGGGTGATATTTTTAATCCCGCAAGCACTTATCCCTTTGGTGAATTCCGTTACCCGGTCCAACATAAAATATCGCATGGGATTCTCCTAATTAGTCACAAAACCGCTTGTCACGGGCCCGGTAAATATTGTTATAAGTACAGGTGGGAATACAGCTTCCATTCCCATCGGGTACCGCCACGCAACAGCGCCGGGCCCGTTGAACATCAAAATTGGCTGCATCCATGTGAGAATGAATGTAAACCGCCTTGATGAATTGCTCGGCCCGCCGTTGCCTGGTCATATAATCAATCGGTTTGGCCGGATATATTTCTTCCAGCATCGATCTCATTTGTTGGATAATTAAAGCTTCTGCCTCACCGCTCAGTTCCCTGCTCCAGACATCGTTTAACACATCGTTCATCACTTCCTCGGTTTCCAGGTCCGGTTGCATGTAAAGACTGCGGCTCAGGATCCTGGTGATATCCTCATCTTTCATAAACCGTGCAAAAGGCACGCTGCCGTTATTTTCTGTTTTCAACAGGTAGCAGACGGAGTAGCAGAGCGGGTGGGCGCAAGGTGAAGGAAGAAAATCGTCCATTGCGATATCCGGATTTTTCTTGACGATGCCGGCGATCACATCAGGTGTCGTTAACCGGGTCGTTTGATCGAATCGCCCGACGTTTTGCCCGGTAAAAGCGACAGTATGGATTTCAGAACTGATAATAAAATCGCTCTCCATAACATAAGCAACGATATCACCGATCTCCTGATCGTTTATTCCCAGAGCCGCCACGGAGAGCAGGGTCGTGGAGGGCCTGTGTTTTTCCAGCAAACCCAGAATTTTCAGTTTTTCTTCCAGCAGATCTTTGCCCGCTGTGGCTGTATACGGCGCCCGCTGAAATGAATTAAAGGACAATACGATACGGGCGTCCAGTTCGGTCAAGCGCTCCAGCAATGTCTCATTTTCAAGGAAACGCAGACCGTTGGTGCTGATGGTGATCCGATGAATACCGGCATCCCGGCACATCTCTACCAGTTCGGCAAATTCCGGGTGCATCAGCGGCTCACCACCGGTAAAATTAATCAATCGCATATCCGGCTCGGCCTGCCGAACTTGTGCCAGGATCTTTTTAAATTCGTCTCTGGTGATAAAGTAGGGGCGTGTATTTTTATTAATGGTATAACAGACGGGACAGTTTAAATTACAGGCACTGGTAACCGGGACAACCGGCAATACCAGGCGTTGTTTGTGGGCCTCGCAAAAGCCACAATCAAAGGGACATCCGGCCTGGGATTTTTTTGATACCGATCCGGGTTTTTCAAATCGGGTCTCAAAAGACGTCACCCGCTCATACCAGGCAGGATCGTTGCTGATAACAACCTCACTGAGCCCGTGCGTCGGGCAGTTCTTTTTCATGACCACGTTGTCTTCGGTCCTGCATATGCGCGCCGAAACGACCTTGAGACACTCAGCGCACAAGCCCTGGGTAGTATTAATGACGTCCATCGTCTTTGTTCCCGCAGAAAAGAAATCGGTTGTTTAACCATGTAAGACAGAGAAAAAAAGCCGCAAATCCCAAAAACATGACCACAAAATAGACCGGGTAATTTGGAAACAAACCTTCCCACCCGTCATAGATCCGAAAAGCCGCGTTCACATTCAATGCCGGATCCGTAAAGATCCTGCCCAGTACCTGTAGAATCAGCGCCAGCCCCAGACCGGCGCACCAGGTGTATCCGGGCAGCCGGTAATTTTTCATCGCCACCACCCCCACCAGTATTCCGCAGACATGGAATGCAACGCCGCTGATTTCCCAGTCTGAATTTAAAATCGCATAATACAGCCACAGGGGAAAGGCGATCAGGCACCACCCGGCGCCGGTTCCGACCATCAATCCGGATCGGGCATATATTCCGATTCCCAGGATAAAATTGGCGGAATAACAGACAAAAAACAGATAGTGCGCATCGAGCATGATTGCGGTGTAGGCGCCATGCCATAGCAAAGCCAGCAACGGCAATAGTCCCCACCAGCGGTTTCTGGCTGTATCAAAAATATCTGCAGTCATTGAATTCATCTATCTCAATTGGCCGTTTTATAACCCGCCATCCAGGATAACGGCCTGCCCGGTGACGTATGTATTCCAGGGTCCTGCCAGAAAAGCGATTACATTGGCCACTTCTGAAAATTTCCCAGTCCGCCTGAGGGAGCTGTGCTTCAGGTACTCCCCCATAAGGTCCTCACTGAGAAGTTTTGCCACCCCCCCCTCCAGAATACCGGGGGCCACCATATTCACCAGAATATTACTGTCACCGAGTTCCTTGCTCAGTGCCTGGGTCATCCCCCACAGGGCCCCTTTACTGCAGGCATAGTCCACCGGGGCCGGAACGGATTTTACGCCGTCGATGGAACCGACAATCACGATTCTTCCTGCTCCGGCCTCTGTCATGATTCGGGCGGCTTTCTGGCAGGCAAAAAAAACACCTCGCACATTGATATTCATCAGACGATCAAAATCCCGCACCGTAATGGTCAAATATTGCGGGACCTGTTCGACGGCGTTGCGGCCCGTGGCCAGTCCGGACGAGATAACCAGAGCATCCAGGGTTTCCAGCGTGCGGTGGGCCTGGCGAATGGTCAGCTTGACTTCCTCAAGATCATCCAGGTCCATATGAAAAGCGGTTGCGGTGATGCGTTGGTCCTTGAATTCACTTACCAGGTCATCGGCTTTTTTTTGGCAAGAATGATAAGTAAACGCGATATCAAAACCTTTTCGTCCGAGCGTGCGGCAGACTTCCGTTCCCAGGCCGCCACATCCGCCAATAACCAGTGCTTTTGGCTTTTTGATATTCATATGATCGACCCGATCCATTCAACGGCTTCATCAATGGCATCGACAAAGCGGTCGATGTCATTTTTTTCAACCACCAGAGGCGGCTCTATTTTCAAGACATTCCAGTTATGTCCGCAGATTTGAGTAATGATCCGATTTTTAAGAAGATGACGCATTACCAGCATCGGTACGGCGTTATGCCCCATAAACTCGGATAGTTCCATATTCTCCCAGGAGATCCAGGGGTGATTGCTCGGTAAGAATTCAAGCCCCAGAAGTAATCCTTTGCCCCGCACTTCCCGCACAATTGAATACGGACCCAATCTCTTTCGCAGGGATTCCAGCAGGTAGTTCCCTTTTTCAGCAACTTTCTCTGAGAAATCCGGGCCTGTTAATAGTTCAAGGGTTTTAAGGGCCGTCAGACAGGACAGGGAGTTGCCGCCAAAAGTCGAGTGATGGGCGGCGCACATCTCATAGGAGCCATAGGCCCGCTGAAAAATGTCACGGGTCGTCAAATACGCACCCATGGGTAATAAGCCGCCGCCCAGGGATTTGGCCACGGTGATGATATCGGGAACAATATCATCATGCTGGAATGCGAAAAGGGGGCCGGTTCGGCCCAACCCTGTACTGATCTCATCCAGCACCATATACGCGTCGTGCTTCCGGCACAGCTCTTTGACCCCGGATAGATAGCCTGGCTGGGGGAGTTGAATCCCGGCTTCAACCTGAATCGGCTCCAACACAACGGCAGCAACATCATATTTATCAAAGTCCGGATAGCAATTGCCCGCTTCGTCCCAGAGGTTGCACCCTTCAGCTCGCACAAACCGCCGGCTTATTCCGGCCAGATCTTCCAGTTCGGCCAGCACCGGGTTGATGTGCTTTTTGTAGGCATCGAACCCGTTCATAATCCACCATCCATGACGAGGGTGACCCCATTCATATAGGTGTTTTCATCGGACACCATAAAAGCCGCGGTACGGCTGATCTCGTCAAAGGTTCCGACCCGGCCCAGGGCACAATGCTTCAGGTAATTTTCAAGACGGTAGGACGGCAGATTGCTGCCGACACCGCCTTCCAATATTCCCGGCGCAAGGGAATTTACCGTTATATTATAACGGCCGACCTCTTTTGCCAGTGCTTCGGTAAACCCCTTGATTGCGGCCTTGCTGGCCGCGTAGTGAACCGGAGATTCAATCAGACGCATGCCCGCCAGGGAGCCGATATTCAAAATCCGGCCGGATTTTCGTCGTATCATCCCCCTTAACACCTGGCGGGTGACGATATAGGTACCCTTGACATTGATATCCATAACACTGTCCCAGTCCTCCTCTTCCAGCAAAGCCATGGGAAGCATCTGGGAAATACCGGCATTGTTAACCAGTATGTCAATGACGCCCCAGGTTTTTTCCAGGGATGCAATCATATTCGAGATGGTTTGGCGATCGAGAACCGAATTTTTGAATGCCTGAATTTCTGAATCGCAGGCCCGGGCCTGCTGAACCGTTTCTGCTGCGCCTTCATCGTCGGCGTTATAGTTAAAGGCCACACATGCCCCTTGTCCGGCAAATGTTAGACACAGACTTCTGCCCAGGCCGCGCGACCCGCCGGTTATCAGAATATGTTTACCCTTGAGCATCAAACGGATTAGCCTCCTTAGACCGATGAAACAAATTATGGCTGCAGATCGGCATAATACGCCCATCCGGCTGCGGATAGTGGTGGCAGCACTTGATAACCCGGGCCAGATCGAAATTATACGCATCCATATAATGATGAATAAATATAGACTTCGCCTGTTTTTCGGACACCTTCAGTGTTTGTCTGGAATCAGCGCCTGTTTTGTTAAAAATCTCATGCGTTGCCCGGCGCAAGGCTCTGGTGATCGAATCGGAATCCGGAATCTCACCGGCCATGCTCCACAGATCGTTGATAATTTCATGCAGCGCCTGTTCGGTTTCCATGCTGGGGCTCAGGGTAGCGGACTGGCTCAGGAGATGAAGATATTTTTTCATATCCACGAATCGCGGAAAAGGAATGTACCGGCCGTCATCAAGACGCAGCATATAGGTCAGGGACACACACTCGGGATTCGGACATGGAAGCGGAAAAAAATCCCCCGAGTTCACAAGCCCGGGGGTTTGATCCGCCAGTGCTTTGATGACACCTGGAATCGTAATCCGGTTCAGGGGATCGAAACCTGATACCCGGTCGTCAAGGCTGCCGGACCCATATTGCGCCATGGGATAGGCGAGCGGCTGTATGACAAGAGAGAGAATGAAATCCTTTTCCAGCACCAGGCGTAAGGTCCGCCCGAGCTGATCCTCGTTGAGATCGCGTGCGACCACGAATATCAGCTGGCAGCCGATACCGTATTGTTCGAGGTTCTGCAGGGCCTTATGTTTCAGATCAACCAGCCCGGCGCCACGCAATGTGTTATAGATCCGGTTTTCAAATCCATCCCATTGAAGAATGACATAGATGTTTTCTTCCTTTAACCTCCGGCAGAAATCCCGCTCTTCAGCAATTCGCAGACCATTGGTAACCAGTGATATACGTGAAATCTCCGGTCGATTGGCTATGGCGACCAGTTGCCAGAAGTCGGGATGTAAAGACGGCTCTCCCCCGCTGAGGGTGATATTTTCGAGAGAACCTTCCGCTTTTATAAGGTTTTCTACAATTGAGGAAAATTTGGCGGGCGATAGGAATCCCCGCTTTTGATTATCCGCCATACAGATGGGACAATCCAGATTGCAGTGATCGGTAATTTCCACGATCGGATGACATGTATGCTGCTCATGATCCGGACAGAGTCCGCAGTCCTGGGGGCAGCCTTTATGTTTTTCAGTGGAAAAAGTATGGGGTATGGATCCGGCCCGGGCGTATTCTTTTATACGAAGGTAATAATCCAGATCCTCACTGACCAGGGCACGGGAATAACCGTGCGCGGGACAAAATTTTTGAAAATACACGCTATGATTTCGGGCAAGTATTTTGGTTTTTACCAGATCGAGACAATTCGGGCATGTGGACAGGGTCGATCCCAGATAAACTTCATCTCGTTGTTTACGTTCCATGATGGCTGCCTTTTTCATTTGCCGTCACCCATAGAATCGCCAAGTTGGTCATTCAGCAGCCGCTCGATCATCTGAGGCATTAGATCGAGCGAGGTTGTGGCCACGTATCCTTTACCCCAGAGTCTTCTGTCAGATTGAAGATCCAGGGTTTTTTTAATGAGATTTTTTAGCGAGTTTTGGCACCGTCTAACCACCAGCTGCGGTGAATGATTGGGCCAAACCTTAACCACGATGCTGATATGGTCCGACGCAATTTCAGTTTCGATCAGCTCCCACCCTCTTTTCAGACATTCCGCGCTAAGGGTTTTGCTGACCCTGTCCCGTCTTGTTTTCACAAAATACGGTTTTTTTCGATACGTAACCCATGCCAGTGCATAAACCACCTGATGATAAACCCCTTTATCGGTTTTAAGAATTTTATGAATTTTGCGCTTTAAACGGCTTACCTTCGGCAGGGGTTTAATAATCTGGATGGACCGGGCGCGGTCGGGAGCTTTGGTGATATATCCTTTTTTTTCCAACGCCAGTACATGTCCCCGTACGGCATTGACATTGGTTAACCCGATAGCCATTCCGATTTCTTGAAGCGTAGGAGGAAAACCCTTGGCGTGGAGGTGTTTACCGATATACCGGAGGACCTTATGCTGTTGATTTGTTAGCGGTTTTGATTCCATATCCCTTACCGTCTTCAGTGAGTGTAATTAATTATACTGTAAATTATTACACTATGTCAAGAAGAATTTTATCAGGATTGGAACCGCAGCCTTGAAGGTCATCGGGGTTGTGCGTCTTGGGAAATTGAAGTCGGTCCGCAGCCCGTGTTTGGGACTACAGCAACGCTACTGCATACCGCGGGGGATGCGCTGCCCGGCGGTTTAGTTCTGTTAATATTATATATTATATCATAATATGATATATTTTGAAAATTTCCTGATAAATTACTGTTGTTGATACTCTCAAATTCTGCCTTTTGTATTCATTTCTATCACCTCTTCAACATTTATAATACCGGTTAAGGGAGAAAAGATGGTGAAAGCTGTTGTGACAGCTATCCCGATTAATACTCCCGGAAATGCCGTCATTTCTTCTTGAACGGGATATCATCTCCTCGTAGCGGTTCAGGAGATCTGAGCGTGCTTTATCAAAGTCAAGGTCGGTTAATTTGCCCTTTTTATGAAGAACTTCAATCGCCGAATATTCGTTTTCATACCACCGTTCTGGATCAAAGTTATTGGTCATCAATTAAAGCCCTTTTGCAGAAATTATTGATCCACCGGACATTAATCAATTTCGTAGCAATCAACTATTTCGCCGAAATACAGTGTGTGGTAATCTTTTTCCGGATAAAGTGCTGTATCATAGTCTTGATTAAGGTAGGTCGGATCCATCGCAGATTTATATACGATTTTGCATTCGTAGTGAAGTCCGGGCACATTGATGATCGGCGTGATAACTTTCTGGCTGTCTGAAATCCGGAGATTGCATTCTTCGAATTTGTTGTAGTCGCGCCCTGACTTTGTGCCGCAGAACATTATTTCCTTTTTCATATCCGACGAGGGCATCGAAACGGTAAAATCTTCAGCCGTTTCAATAATGCTGAAAGTGTGCCGGGAGAGCCGCACGGCGACCATCATGATGGGTTTTCTCCAGACATGACCTATGTTCGCCCAGCCAATGGTCATCGTATTGATGGCTTTACCTGATTTCACGGTCAAAAATGCGCCCTTTTTGATTTGTGTAATTGCCTTGTGTGCCACAGCCATGTAATCAATACGTTTCATTGCGAACTCCTTTTTGATAATTTTCCAACGTTATGTTGATAACATTTGAAAACCTGTCGGTTCCTTTCTTAAAAGGCACTAAAGAAATTAGAAGGTCAAACCTTACTTCTCTCCATTAATCTTATCCCTCAACATCCCCGAGCACCTGAAAGTCACCACCCTCCTCGGCCCCAGGACCATATCCCCACTGGTTGCCGGATTCCGTCCTTTTCGCTCCCGTTTATCCTTGACCCAGATTTTGCCGAATCCTGAGATAAGAACATCCTCATTGGATTCGAGGGTCGAGTTGAATAATTTGATGGGGGTGAAGACCGTTTCTTTGGATTTTTTACGGGAAAATCCTTTTTGCTGTGCGATTGCGTCGATTAATTGGGATATTGTGAAGGTCACAAGGGGGCTCCTTCGGGTTGAACGTTATGGTTGTCAAATTCGGAGCACTAATTTCTGGACAAGTTACCGTTTTTAAATCTTTTTTGTCAAGAAAATCCAACCATTTCTTGTTTGTATCTTTTCATTACAGTTTATATTGATTGCGTTTTTCATTATAGTTGGTTTAATAGTGCCTAAAACATGGATGTTTTCAGGCCGCGAAATTGAATAATTTTCAATGCCAACAGGTCAAAAAAGAGTCCAAAAAAATGATGACCGAAAATTCTGACAAAGGGCGATGAAATGACCGAACAACGCAAAGAATCAATAGAGAAATTAGCAAGTGCCATATTCAAAAAAGCTGAAGACCGGGAAAAAGCAGGCAGGGACCACTTTGAAACCGCCTGGCAAGCTACTTTAGAGTTGATGCTTTTAATGATGGAAGAGCAACTTCTTGAGAACCTTGGCCAGCTGCTGCCAATGCAAATCAGCGGGGATGATGAGTGGGATTTTTATCTTGATGTCATGGAGAAACTTGATCTGCCTCCGGATACAGGTGCTGTGTTGATCACACCAAGCGCATTTAAAGGAATGAACCTGTCTGAATTTTCAGAATTTGAAGACAGCGAAATAGCGCCATGGAAGCGAAATGCATATTCTGTAATCATCAGTAACATCCGGGATCATACCGTAGTACTGCAGGCATCTTTGCCGGGACTTGAATTTGCCGGCATTGACATATTCGAAGACGGTAAACATCTCGCCGATTATATGTATAATACCGTTGAAGAATGCTTGGAGGACTTATCAAATATCACCTGGACATATTTTCGGCCGAAAGATGAGTGGAATAAGGGTCAAATAATTCGCTATACGGAAAATTGGTATGGCAAAAGCGTATATGGCGTTGAAGGGCCGGATGTGAAACTTCACGCTGAATACAGCTACGTTCATCATCCAGAGCTTATCGATCTGACTCCTTTAAATGCCGTATTTAAGCTCATACAGGCAACTGTCCCTAAAGAATATGATACTTTGGAAAGGGCGATCGAGATCACCAATGATGTTAATCGGGACATGGATCTTGGGGAACCCGTTGTAACAGAAGACGGAATATTGCGGGACGATCAATCTCAATGCCAGGCGCTTTTAAATAGAATAACCGTCGAGATTGATATGAAACTGGATATGCTCAGTTATCTAAAAGATGTAAAAGTGCCCGGCCGCAATTTCCAGAATCCGGACTATAATCAATCTTTTGATGAGGCGGCGATGCGGATATATGAGGCAATTACAGGAAGGGAGTGTCCGAAGTCGGTTCGGGTAATGTAGATAATACATTTTGCCAGCATGAAAAATAAACCGTTAATCAATAGTCCACCCGTTCCTTCAATTCTTGGCCGATTTTAAAAAATGGTTGAATCCACCTATAACTGGTATCGGCTGGTGGATGGATTGATGGATCAGGGGTACACGGTGCATTTGGCAAATCCTAACGCAATTAAAGCCTATGACGGCTTAAAGCACACAGACGACAAGTGGGACTCATTCTGGCTTGCGCACATGCTGCGTTTAGGCATTTTACCTCAGGGATAGAATTATCCAAAGCATCAACGGCCTATCCGAGATTTACTGCGACGAAGGTTGATGTTCGTCAGGCAGAGGACATCTCAAATTTTGAGTCTGCTAAGCATGGCCACCCGAAACCGGGGTCTCAATTTTTCCGGAGCTCAGATTAAAAGATTCAGAGATGAATTTATTGAGAAAATGTTTGCTGATCCTCACCTGGTGTTTACGGCAAAAAGAAATATAGAGACGATCCGATTTCTAGATCGCATCGTCAGTGAGATTGAGCTAGAAGTGGCTTCACAAATTAAAATTAATAAAGAGTTTGTCAAACTGCTGAGCACACCGGGGATCGGCAATATTTTAGGGCTCACCATCATGCTTGAAGCAGGCGATATTCGTCGGTTTGCGAAAGCTGGCAATTACTCTTCTTATTGCCGATGCGTTGAAAGTAAAAAAATTTCCAATGGCAAGAAAAAAGGCGAAAACAATCAGAAAAACGGAAATCGGTATCTGGCCTGGGCATATGTGGAAGCGGCAAACCATGCCATTCGATGCTGCCCGAAAGCCCAGAAATTTTTTCAACGCAAAATGGCCAAAAGCAAGCGAGTACTTGCGACTAAAGCCTTGGCCAACAAACTAACAAAAGCAACTTATTACATCATGCGCGATCAGGTAGCCTTTGATGAGGACAAGTTATTTGGATAATACGTTTGGGTGCTGCATTGAATCCCGCCACAGGCGGGATTGGTAATAATCCACCTGGTCTGATTGGAATTTGTTGCACCCGCAACCTGTTTTTTATTTTGATTCGCCTCTGGAGGAGCACCGATGATTTTCTGGTCCGCAAGAGCGGAAGGGGCGGTGTTTTGAAGTATAAAGCACAATTGCCTTGAACCAGATGGGTGACTGATGCGGGTCAAAGACCACGCGAACCATAAACGGGAATAACGGGTGCGGAACAAAATAAACAACAGATCAAGACCGAGACGATAACAACTGAAGTGTCAAAGAAAAAAAGTATGTTTTTTTTCTTGCAGGGGGGAGTTTTTTCTCTTGACAAGCCCTTTAATGGGCGACCCTAGGGCCTCTAGGGCCCCTACTATTATCGACATACAATCGAACACGAACTTCATCACTTCCGATAATTTCCACACCCTCATTGGTGAGTCCGGTCAAAACCAGCTCAATGGTATCTCCGTGTATGGCTCCGTTTTTATATAATTGGCATACGGAAAAAAAGAGTAGACAATCCTTATAACCATCTCGGTCTAGATCCCATAGCACCCCAAAGATAGGTTGAGCTGCTCCACCTAAAGCCGGATCGCCCAAAACCGCTGTCGACTTATTAACTGTTGTGGCATCAAAATTGGATGTGCCATAGATGACAACCCACACTTTTCCGTAGGCTTTACATTCGCCGTCATCAATTTTGAGTCTGATTCTTCTATTCTTGACTTCTATGTCTATATTAATTGCGACTGGGGCCGCAACAGGGCCTGCAACGATATAACCCTCATCACCTGAAACGTAATTACTCAGTGTATCTCCAAAGACCCATGTGAAACCGTAGGCTATGTCGGTATCAATAACATCAGGAGCACCAGATCCCACGCCATTAACAGAATCCTGAATGTAGCTTGGGGGTGGCGGTGCAATTCTTAAGGATGCAAGATCGGAAAATGTTAAGGGATCAGGTCCATAGAGGTCATGAATCCATGAACTGTTTGAATTCCAGCCAGGCGTTTCATAAACTTTTGCCCTTTGGTCGCTCATACCATCGAAACTGAGATCGTATGTTTTGCTTCCATCACCATTTTCAGTAAATAGTGGTTGAAAAGCAGGGCTAGATGGTTCGTTGGCAATGACAGCAAAATGTCCAGATCCATCGGTAACCCAAAAGTTAAAATAGGGTGCAACGGCGGGTCCTGAACCTGCGCTGAACCGACTAGTGTCATCATAGCGAGTTATAGAAAGCCGACCTATATCACCGATAGAGTAACCGTTGAGGTCATTAGAACCCCATCCAGCCTTCATTCCGCCTCCGCTAATGATAAATTCAGTGGCTCCTTGTGCATAATCTTTGTTTGATTGAATCGTGGGGGACTTTCCGGTGCTGCCATTTCGAATAACAAATTCATGAAAGCCCGCATACGAGCTTCTATCTACGCACATCACAGAAAGCCACACTATCAGCATTGACAATAATAGTTTCCGGCTCATCTTTTTTCTCCTTTTCCTAATCCAAACAGATAAGGCATTGCTTTTTCTAAGGAAAAATATAGTGAAATCAGCCTTGTATGTCAATAAAAAATGGGTCACAATATATGGTGCTTAAGAAATGTGGTATGGCCAGAAAGGGTTGTGAGGGGCTGCAAAAAGAGGGGAGTAGATATTAACACGCAATTTCGTGGAATGGACTTGACCAATCCACGATTTTCCGTGTAATGGACTTGACTTTGAATAGTTAATGCAGTAGTCTCTATCCATGAAACGCAGATATGAAGCACTGCTGATGGACCATTTTACAAATGATAGCCAGATGGCTTTTGTAGCCGGACCGCGGCAGGTCGGCAAAACTACGACCTGCACATCATTTAATGCTGACCATCACTATTTTAATTGGGATAATGAAAACGATGCCCGTCTTTTTCTGGAAGGTCCGGCTGAAGTCGCTGAAAAGGTCGGTGTATCGCAGCACCGGGCCATTGTTTTTGATGAGCTTCACAAATTTCCTCAATGGCGTAACTTCTTGAAGGGATTTTACGATTCCTATGCCAGGGGCAAGTTCAATATCGTAGTTACCGGAAGCTCACGGCTTGATATTTACCGCAAAGGAGCCGATAGCTTGATGGGCCGCTATTTTCTATATCATATGCATCCACTGTCGGTAGCGGAGTTGGCCCATCAAAAAATGCCGGCAAAGGAGGTGAGTCGGCCGCAACCGGTCAGCACGCTGGATTTTGAGCGCCTGGAGCGTTTCGGGGGTTTTCCGGAGCCTTTTTTAAAACACAATGCGCGTTTTTTTAACCGCTGGAAGCGAACCCGACTCAAATTGTTATTCAGAGAAGAACTTCGGGATGTGACCCGAATTCATGAAGTTGGACAAGTTGAACTTCTGGCCGAATTCATTCGACAACACTCCGGCCAGTTGATTAATTATGCGTCGCTTGCGCGCAAAATCAGGGCTTCTCAGGATTCGATTCGAAGATGGATCGAGGTATTAGAATCCCTTTACTACTGCTTTTTAATCCGGCCCTGGACTAAAAATCTTACTCGCAGTCTGCTTAAAGAGCCCAAAGTATATTTAACAGACTGGGCGCTGGTAGATAAACCGGGCGTTCGGTTTGAAAATATGGTGGGCTGCCATTTGCTCAAGGCGGTCACGTGGTGGCAGGATTTAGGTTTAGGCGAATATGGTCTTCATTTCCTGCGAACAAAAGATAAACGCGAAGCCGACTTTTTGGTCAGTAGAGAGGGGCGTCCGTGGTTTATCGTGGAGGTAAAATCATCTTACACACGCCCGCTAACCAAAAACCTTGAATATTTTCAGACCAGAATCGGCGCGAAGCACGCATTTCAGGTCGCAGCGGATGCTGAGTTTGAAAAAGACGACTGCTTTGCATACGAATATCCCATTAAAGTTCCCGCACTGACGTTTTTATCCCAGTTGGTATAACCTGGGTCGAGCCATTAGGACCATGGAATACTATGGCCTATCTGTTCATCAATATAAAAGGCCGTCCGTTTTTCTGACGACCTTATATTTTCATTGGCGTCCCCAAGAGAAAAGAAATCCGGACAGGCACTTTATTGAAGTCATGCGACAATAATTGAAATACCGGATCTGATATTGGTAGGAATAATAGGCAAATCTTCTTGCTTGAAATGCAAGCTCAGAGTTTAAAGTAAGGGATAGAATCCAGTTGGATATACATATATCGAAAAGATTGTAATGGGGGAGCTTGTACTGTCAGGGTACGACCTGCTTTTCATATCACTTCAGATAGTCGCTTTAATGAATACATTCCATCCAAGCCTTTGATCGGTTTGGGTTTTTTTTCGTGCTTTGAGTGAAATAGATGCCTAAATCGCTGGTAATTTTCAGCCACGAATTCC
>CACVKW010000368.1 GCA_902749685.1 Olavius sp. associated proteobacterium Delta 1
AGATTCGAGTCGGTTTGTGATTGAATGGAGCATGCAATATTCGGAGAAATTTGAAGTTTTTATTGATGTGAGGACCACGGCGGGTCAGCGATATATCTACTACACCCCGGTTGACTATGATGGTCTTGGAAACGGTGAATATGTGCACTATGGGCTTGGGTCAGATGTGAAGGATGGCAAATGGCATACGTTTGTCAGTGATCTGCAGGCTGACCTGGAGGCGGCTCAGCCCGGGGTGAGTATATTGGAGGTCAATGTTTTTTATATCCGTGGCAGTGGCAAGCTGGATGATATCAAACTATGGGGCGAAATGCCGGCCTTCTGGGATAGTGATGATGATGGGATTTCGGATTTTGAAGAGCAGACGATTTACGGGACTGACCGTTACCGGATGGATACTGATGTGGATGGCATAAATGATGGTGATGAGCTATCATTCTGGGGGGCGGATTGGGACGTCGATTATGATGGTGATGGATTGAACAATCTGGTGGATATGGACTCGGACAATGATGGTGTTCAGGACAATGCCGA
>CACVKW010000369.1 GCA_902749685.1 Olavius sp. associated proteobacterium Delta 1
AGGTACAACCTGATTTCTAAATCACTAATTTCCCGTTTATAACTGCCTGTTTTTATTAAAGGCAGTATTTGATTTTCAAATTATTTTGGACAGCAATGAG
>CACVKW010000370.1 GCA_902749685.1 Olavius sp. associated proteobacterium Delta 1
ATCCAGAAACCAGAATCCAGGATCAGTCAATACTTTCAATGGTCTTCATTGCAGCAGCGAAGTTGGATTTCAAAATTTTATGCAACTATAGGGTTTATTCGTTGGCTTCAGAGCCCGATTCTATGTCCGCACCTGCATTATTCGGGCAAGCGCAAACGATCCTGGAGGGCATTGATCGCAGCGACGCCGGCATGCGGGGTAATAGCAAGTCGATAATCGCGCTGATCGTCATGGTCAAGAATTTGAAGCTCACCGCCGAAAAGCTGCGAAAAATCCCCCACCCTGCGCGCCAGTTCGCGGCGCGAATGTATTTTACCCAACACAGTCGGCCTTCTAACTCCTTTGAATTGAAGATTGAATATTGTAAATTGAATATTTATGGAATACTGTCGTTTTAATTTTTGGTGCTTGCCGTTTTTCGGGAAGATGCAAAAATTGCGGTCAACTCCTCGGCTTCCTTTAACAATGGTTCAACAAGGTTCTTTTTCAACAGCTTTTCATGTTCGCGGCTAGAATAATAAATACACATATGAGCAACCTTCAAATTAAATGATAAGAATCCTTAAATATTCATTATTCAATTTTCAATATTCAATAGTGTATATGCACTACAGCTGATAAAAATCCCTGGCGTTGCCGCCGAAAATCTTGGCATACGTTGCGCCCTCGGGATTGCCGAGCAGGCTTTCCAGGGTCCCCTTGACGGTCTTGTAATCAGAAGCCAAAAGGCAAACCGGCCAGTCCGAACCGAACATCACCCGGTCCTCGCCGAACCACTCGAGAACGCGATCGACATACGGCTTGAGATCTGCCGGTTTCCAACCGGTCCAATCAGCTTCAGTGACGATCCCCGATAACTTACAATAAACGTTCGGCCGTTTGGCCAGTTCTTCCAGTCGCGCTGCCCAAGGTTCCATTTCATTGGCCGCGATCAACGGTTTGGCGATATGATCGACGACGAATCGCATTTCCGGGTTGGCATCGACCGGCGGCAGGCAGGCCGGCAGTTCCCTTTGCTTGGGCAGCAGGTCGTAGGCCAATCCGGCTGCGCCGACCGCCTTAATGCCGCGAATAACATCCTCGCGGGCCACCCAAGCGGGATCCTCTTCGTCATGGACCTGATGGCGAATGCCGACCAGGTATTTTCCGTTATCGCCGGCCTTGAGTTCAGCCAGGGTGTCGCTGACGCCGGGATCGGTCAGGTCAACCCAGCCGACGACACCGGCCACAAAATCGGTGGCGGCGGCGATGGAGAGGAACTCCTCGGTTTCCTCAACGGTCGGAACCGTCTGCACGATCACCGTGCGGTCGACTTTGTTTTGAGCCAGCAGCGGACGCAAGTCCTCCGGACCGATGGGTTTGCGAATAGAAGCAAGCTCATCGCCCCCCATCCAGTAGTAATCCCGCCGGGTCGGGTCCCAGAAATGGTGATGTGAATCTACAACAGGTATACTAGTCATGACGTTTTCTCCTCGTTATTGGGCACCGGTGCCGCTTCAGCCAGCAGACCCTCGGCCTTGAGTTCCTGCCACATGGCAGCGGGTATCGGATGGCGGAAGAGACGTTCGTTTTCTTCAAACTCAACGGCTGACCGCACGCCGGTCAGCACCGTGGCAATCGCGGGATGGGCCAGCGGAAACTGGAGCGCCGCGGCTTTGAGCGGCACGCCGTGGCCCTCACAAACCTCATTCATCCGGATAGCCCGGTCGATAAGTTCCTGGGGCGCCGCGACGTAGTTGAAAGTGATCCCCGGCTTGGGATCGGCCAGCAGGCCGCTGTTGAAGACACCGCCCAGAACGATCGAAACGCCCCGCTCGATACATTTTGGCAGGAATTCAGGCAATGCCGTCTGGTCCAGCAGCGAATAACGCCCGGCCAGCAGGAAACAGTCAAAATCACCGTTGTCCATGAAGCGCGACAACATTTCCCATTGATTCATGCCGGCACTGACCGCTTGGATGGTACCTTCACGGCGCAGTTGGTCGAGTGCCTTGTAGGCGCCGTTGACGGCCCATTCAAAATGGTCGTCAGGATCGTGAATATGGAGGATATCGACCCGGTCCAAGCCGAGCCGCTCCAGGCTGTCTTCATGCGATCGCATAACGCCGTCATAGCCGTAATCAAGCACACAGCACATTTCCGGATTGGCCAGATAGAACGACTTGTCACCGTCGTAAATCTCGCTGCCGGTGCGTCGCCCCGGGCGGATCAGACGCCCGACCTTGGTCGAAACCACGAAATCATCTCGGTTTTGACCGGCCAGGGCCCGGCCGACGCGGTTTTCGGCCAGACCGTAACCATAGAATGGTGCGGTGTCGACATAGCGTACACCGGCGTTAAATGCCGCATTGAACGCTCCTTCGGCGTCTTCTTCAGGCACCTCCTGCAGCAAATTGCCGATCGGTGCCGTACCGAGACTAAGGCGTGTGACATTGAGCTCTGTTTGACCGACGCGGGCCCGGTCTGTCGGATTGGGCATAATTTTTTATCCTAAAAAGTTAGTTGGTGCTATCCATTAATAAATGTTTAACCCTAATTGAACGATACTGCATTAAATGGTACTGGGTATTGGGTATTCGGTACTATTGTTTATCGGAGATCAACTTAAATTTTATGTGTCTTCGTATAGTGAAATATAAATATCGCAAAAAATTCCTATAGACCAGTACCTGTTACCCAACCCGGACAAGCCGGAATTGAATATTGACGATTGAAGATTGAAGGTTGAAGGTTGAAGGTTGAAGATTGAAGGTTGAAGGTTGAAGATTTATTGATGTCGCTTCGCTCCGTCTTTTTTAAAATCGAAAGAATACCTTAAATATTCAATCGCCAATCTTCAATCTTCAATTCCCTAGGCTCCCTGCGGCGCCAAAACGCCGTCTTCTACTGTTTCATCTACCTCAGATCCAGACTCATGGATGCAATTCATAATTCGGCTGCTCATTCCTTCGTATTGATGACTGTTAGGCAGGTTGCCGACAATCTGCATGTCCTTCATGACGACCACCCGATCAGCCAACAGGACCATCTCGGGCATGTCGCTGGAGATCAACAGGACCGCGACCCCCTGCTCGGCCAGATTCCAGATCAGCCGGTGAAGATATCCCTTGGTGCGGATGTCGATACCGACTGTCGGCTCGTCGATAATCAGGATCTCGACCTTTGCTGCCAGCCATTTGGCGACACTGACTTTTTGTTGATTACCGCCGGAGAGGTTGCCGACGCTCTGCTCCAATGATGGCGTGATCACATTTAATTTCTCGACAAAGGGTTTAATCTCGAGACGTTCCATCGCGTCGGTGAACAGTGACAGCACCTTGCCAAGACGATGCCAAATGGTGATACCGGTATTCTTGGCAACGGAATGGGGCAGGATCAGGCCCTCCTCTTTGCGGTTTTCAGACACGTAACCGATCCGCCAGTTTTGGAGGGCATCCTGTACGCTCTTGATGCGGGCCGGCTTGCCGTCAATCCGGATTTCACCGCCGGTTATTCGTTCGGCGCCCATGATCGCCCTGGCCAGCTCGCTGCGCCCGGCGCCGACCAACCCGTAAAGACCCAGCACTTCACCTTCTTTAACCTGCAAGTTGATGCGATGGTGGCCCTGGGCCGTTGAAACGTCTTTGAGTTCCAGTTTGGTCGAACCGAGTTTGTCTTTGCGCTGGCCGATGTCGCCGACATCTTCATCGCGACCAATCATGTGAGCAACAATCTTCTGCTTATCGAGTTCTTTAATCAAAACGCTTTCACTGGCATTGCGGCCGTCACGCAGGATTGTCACCTTGTCGCACAGTTCGAAAACTTCTTCCAGCTTATGGCTGACGAAAAGTATGGCCACGCCCTCATCTTTCAACCGGCGCAGCAGGTTGAATAGAATAGCGATCTCGTTTCCGGTAATAGAAGCGGTCGGTTCGTCCAGCAACAGGATGCGGCTTTGCATGGAAAGAGCCCGTGCGATTTCAACCAGTTGCATCTGGGCCACAGATAACCTGCGTACCGGGAGATCAGGATCAATGTAAAGATCGAGAACACCCAGCCAATGTTTAGCCTGTTGCCGCATATGGGTGCGGTCGATCAGGCCGAATTTTGTCGGGAGTCGATCCAGCATGATATTCTCAGCAATTGAATAATGGGGAATTAGATTCCGTTCCTGATGAACGGTGCCGATACCGGCGTTAAGTGCCTGCTGGGGTGTGGTGAAATTCACCGGTTCTCCAGCGATTTGAATTTTCCCCTCATCGGGGCGATAGACACCGGTGATGATCTTGATCAGGGTGCTTTTGCCCGCGCCGTTCTCGCCGAGCAGCGCGTGAATTTCGCCGGGCTGAAGATCGAGTGAGACGGAATCAAGCGCTTTTACGCCGGGGAAATTTTTAGTCGCATTTTCTACTTGTAAAGCTGAGGTTGTCATACCCTTTCTCCAATTACCACAGAGGCTTCTTTCTTTTCACCCTGGATCGTTCGCCACCGGTTGAACACGACTGCTGACAGGATTAGAAGTCCGAGAAAAAAATCCATATAATAGGGGTTGGTGCGTGCGATGAACAGCCCGTTTTCCAACAGCAGAATCATTACAACGGCGATCATTGTTCCGACAACGGAAACATGACCACCCGCAAGTACGGCACCGCCGATAACCGGTGCGGCAAAGGATGGCAGCAGCCAAACCGCGCCGATAGTTGGTTCGGCGGTGCCCAGGCGGGCTACGGAAACGACACCGGCCAGGGCGCCAAGGGTGCCGGAAACAGTGTGCGCAACCAGGGTGGTCTTGCGCACGGATATGCCGGAAAGTTCAGCGGCGACCGGATTACCGCCGACTGCCAGAATATAACGACCCCAGGGGTGGCGAAAGAGAAATAATGCGACCAGCGCCGCGGTGACCAGCGGTATGAACACGATGTTCGGTATTGGACCGAGATAACTATCATACCATGCGATCAGTTGCTCAGGCATGTGGTAAAAAGGAATCGATTCGGTGATGCCGTAATTAAGACCGGTATAAATCGACATCGTGGCCAGCGTAATGATAAATCCGTTGATACCGGTATAAGCAATTAGCGCCCCATTAATGATTCCGCAGACAACGCCGATGAGCAAACCAATCAGTGCGGCGGCCGGCACCGGAATGCCGTAGACTTCCATCATGCCGCCGAATAAAATCCCAACCAACCCGCCAATGGCCCCGACAGCCAGGTTCATCTGGCCGAGCCCGATAACGATCATCTGGGCCATGGCGACAATGCTGGTCACCGACAGAATCCGCAGCATAACAAACAGATTCGTTCGGGTCAGGAAAGCCGGTGCTATAATGGACAGGATGATTAGGGACAAGACGGTAACGCCGAGAATCGGAAGCCAATCGGCCTTTGCCACCAAGCTGGAATAGTTGATTTTCTTCATTATGTTAAACCTATGCGCTGTGCATAATAGCTCCTCCAGCGGTCGAGACCGACAGCGATTAGAAGCGTAATGCCCATATAAAATTGAACCCAGAAACTGCCCACTTTAAGCAAGACCAGGCCATTTTGCAGGACCGTCACCAGGATCGCCCCCAGCAGGGTGCCGATGACCGATACATACCCGCCGATAAGCAGTGTGCCGCCTAACAGCGGTGCCAGAAACGAGGGTAACAACCAGTCCGCACCGACCGAAGGCAGTGCGGCGGCCAGGCGTGCCGTGACCATGACCCCGGCAACACCCGCCAGCAAACCCGATACTGCATGGGCCACGACGATTGCGCGCTTTACCGGAGCGCCGGACATTTCGGCCGCCAATGGATTCGCACCACTGGCCAGAATCTGCCGTCCGATCACGGAGTATTTAAAAAGGATCAGCAGCGCCGCGGCAACGAAACCGGTTACGAAAAGCATGGAAGAATACGGCCCCAGAAAGCGTTGCTTGCCAAGGACGTTGAATGCTGCCGGAAGATTACGGAAGGCTTCGGCCTTGGTGAGAATCAACATCAGACCAAAAAAAAGACTGGCGGTGGCCAGGGTGATGACAAAACTGTGGATGCCCGTTTTAATAACCAGCATTCCATTCAACCATCCCATGAAAGCGCCGGTCGCCAGGCCGCCCGCGATGGCAACGGGAATCGGAAGACCCAATCCCTCGAGGAAGTAACCGGTAGCCATAATTGCACCGACACCGATTGATCCGACCGCCAGGTTAAAATGGCCGCAGGCCAGAACGACCATCATGGCAAAGCCGATAACCGTATCGATGGCCAGATTGCGGGTCAGCGCGAACAGGTTGAAGGGCGATAGAAAACCGGGTGCCAGGCTGGCGATTATCGTTGAAAGTAATAAAATGATGATCGCAAGGCCGCCCACATTGGCGGCCCGAATGACGAATGCGACGTAGTTGAATTTGGCTGCCCGGGGCTCCACCGTAGATATTGCTTCTGACATTGGATACACCCTATAATTGAAAATTGAAGAATGAAAATTGAATATTTGTGGATGTCGCTCCGCTCCGTCAATTTAATCTCTACTAAGATATAGTTCCTCGCAGTGTGCTGCGGTAAAATTTACTCTGCATTGATCGATAACCTGCAAATTGCAGCGAGGGTTTCGTTGATGCTATTTAAAATAGACCTGCCGAAGGCAGACCTTAAATATTCAATTTTCAATCGACAATATTCAATCGTTTATAGGTGCCCGCCCGCCCATTATCTGGGCAGGCGAGCAGATTCCTTTTGATTACTTACAGGTCATATATTTGGCTTCGAACGAACCGATGATATCTTTGGCGATTTTCTTCAATTCGTCCTTGTAGGTGTCGATGTTGGCGGCGTGAATCAGCAGCGTACCGGAATCGATGAAGGTTTTGTTCTGGGTCGTTTCCTGGAACGGCGCACCGGCCTTGATCGTGCAGCCTTCGTGCATCCGTTTGAGGACGTATGATGCGATATAGCCCTGACCGTAAGGGTTCTGGGCCATGGTGCCCTGCAGATAGCCGTCCTTAATCGCCTGGAGGACGATGGGATCGTCGTCGATGCCGATCATCTTGATGCGTTTGTCGCCCATGTTGCGCAGGGAGCGAGCCGCAACTACCGATGATACGTAACCGGTCGAAATAATCCCATCAATTTCGGCGGCCTTGGCAGCGAGCAAGCCGTTGATCTTCTGATCGCCGGTTTCCTGGCTGTCGGTGTCGGGCAGATGCTGATACAATTTGATGTCAGGTCCGGCTTCTTCAATAGCCTTGTCAATGGCGGCGATACGTAACACGGTATTCGGATCAACCAGGCGGGAGCAGACGTGCAGGATGCTGCCCTTGTTGCCCATTTCTTTAATCAATTGTTTGGTGCCGATGTAGACTGAACGGTAAACGTCAGTGGCGAGACAGAACTGGGCCGGACTCGGGCTCTGAGTGCAGCCGCCGATGGCGACGGACGGGGCACCGAAGTCGAGCAATTCCTGCATCATGGCATTGGTACCGGTGGCATCGCCCGGGAAGATACCGAAGGCATTGAAACCCTGGGCGGCAAGGCTTTCAAGCAGTTTGTTCTGCAGGTCCAGTTTCCATTCCTGGGGAACTTTGTATTCGCCGTCGGAGAGGTTAAAATCTCTTTTGGCATCCGCAGCTGCCTGCTCCCAGGGAGCAAAGAACGGGTGAGGACCGCCCGGAACCAGAGCTACTTTAACATCAGCCGCGTCGGCCGATGGTTGAATCATAAGGCCGGCTCCAAGAATTAATGCCAGACTTAACACGGTGATAATTGCCTTAGAAAGTCTAATCATGATGGTTTCCTCCTTAATTAAGTATGAAGATAGTTGATAAATACGGGATGGACTGAATGTCAAAAATACCAGGTCAGCCCGCCATATTCCACAGGAAACAATATCCTGTTTCATCCGAGTAAAGTTGATATAACAGGTTGCAGCAAAGAGTAATTTCCATGCTTCAAATTGCCTTGCTGTTTCCCGATCCGGCTTTGACACCGATTGGAGCCATTTGCGTATTTTTGCTCATATGAGCAAGCAGGTGCAATCAAGCTGTAAATGAGAAACATGGTTCAATCCTCAATTTTTATCATATTGTGGCGTAAGAACCATGTCTTATAAGAATCATAATAAACTTATATCATTAGTTCTTTATTGAATAAATGGGTTTGATTCAAAATACTAAAACTGCAGTTCCTGTGATAAGGCAAGAAAAAATGTTGCTCTGCTCATATGAGCATCAACTGCGCTAACGAGCTAACAGTGGGTAGCATCAACATTTTAGCTTGTCAATAAAAATTTTGCCTTTTTTGAATTTTAGTGCCGTAAAAAAAGTTCACAAAAATTTTATCCGCAGCCTGAAATTTTATGATTTCAGTCGTTTAAACTGGAAGGTAAAATTCGATAAATGGATTCAATAATTTAGCTATGAATGAAACGAGGGAGGGGCTGATAGAAATCAAAATGGGATCTAACTAGTTTAGCGATTGCAATAAATTCCGTTTGAAACCAGATCTCGTATCGATGATGAACGAGGCGTAATTTTTGAACTTGGATTGAGTTATAGGCAGTGGACAACGGAACTTTATTTTGACAACCTCTATAAACGGCAAACCCGGCTGGTATTTATTTGATCAGGCGTTCTGCAGTATCCAGATCGATGATCAGCACATCCACAAGATTGCCCTTTAGCGCACCCACAACGGCCTGAAGCTTCTCAACACCGGCAGAAATAAGGATTTTATGCTTTATTTTTTTTAACTCATTCAGATTGAGGCCGATGGTTCGATCTGTTAAATCATGCAAACACCGGTTTCCGCATTCATCAAAAAAACGTCCACAGATAGCGCCGACCGCACCGGCCATTTTCAACTTGGTGGCATCGCTTTCCGTCAATAGGCCTGACTTCCACAAAAGGGACTCAGGCCCGATTAGTCCGACGCCGAACATGACCAGATCGGCCTTTCTGGCAATTTCAATGGTTTCCCGTATAATATTTTCTTTGAACAGGGTGTCTCGAATGGACTTGCTCTGGACAATGATAGGCGCCTGAATCAAATAGGCTTCAGCTCCCAGTTTTTGACCCAGCATCGTCGTCAACGCGGGATTATCGGTTCCTTCAATGATCCCGAGGCCGCCGCCGATTTGCACCAGTTTCAGGTGCCTGGCCTCTATTTTGGGCAGGTTTTTAGCGACATGCGACACCGTGATGCCCCATGTCACGCCAAGGATCCGATGACGTTCGATAATCGATGCAAGATACAGCGCTCCGGCTTCGCCAAGCTGATCCAGCGGAGAAACCCGGTCGAATTCGGTGATATCCACCACGATGGATTGTTTCAGCCTGAATTTCTTGGCCAGTTCGATTTCCATCTCGGTCAAATCACTCTGGGGGTGATTAATCGCGATCGAAATAAGTCCGCGCGCCCGGGCTTCCTTGATCGTGCGGCCGACTTTCCAGCGGCTGATTCCCATAAGTTCGCCGATTTGACCCTGGGACAGGCCTTCGTTATAAAACAGATAACAAATTTTTATGACATCTCTGTCGCGCATACTTTTTACTACCTGAATTTTTCAAAATACCGTTGAAGCAATGATGGTCAATGCATTTTAAGCCAGCTGTATTTATTTGTAAATACGCAATTTATTATCTGAATTTTGCACGCATACAACCCCTTGCGAAATCCGCGGCCACCGGTTCGCCCGTGACAACAGATTGAGAACAGACAAAACCCCTCAATTGTTGCTGAAAGCCGCTCCCACCAGCCTATATCCAATCCTTAAGTCGAAGGCACAAATTTAGTAGCTATATCTGAATACGGTGGGTTTTGACCTGGTGGAAGTCAGCCCGCCTTATGACTCGCCGGCGACATCACATCGGTACTGGCGGCCAACCTGGCGTTTGAGTTTTTATCGTTGCTGGCGCTAAAGCGGCTTGGACGATAGGAGGCTGGGAGGCCGGGAAGGTGAGAGGGATTAATACGAATTCGGAAGTGGGAAGGCGGGAAGCTTAGAGGTTGAGAAGGTGAGAAGAAAGCTCAAAGCCCAATCAGGTTGTATCATATTTTACTCCTTCCACCTGATATCATAGCTGACGCTGCGGCCCCTTGCCTCGTTTTTAAGCAGAAAACGCTTCTTTACCAGATCTGAAATCTCGCGGAAGCCAGTTGTCCGGCTGACTTTGGCCATTGAAACATATTTTCTGGTGGTCAACCCGCCCTCAAAGCCACCGGGTCCGGCATCCAGAAGTTTGTTAATCACTTTACGCTGGCGGTCATTGAGCGTTGTCTGCCCGTGCCGCTGCCAGAACTCGGCTTTGGCCAGAATTTTTGAAATCAAATTTTGAGAATCCTCGACCGCCCGCCGGTAACACCCCAGAAACCACCTTAACCATCGTGTAATATCAACGTCTCCCTTTTGGCTGCGTTCCAATACGTTATAATAATCTTCTCTCTCCCTCATGATTCGAGAAGAAAGACTGTAAAATCTTTGTGACAGCTTTTCATCCTGCGCCAGGGCCATATCGGTTAACGCCCTGGCTATCCGGCCGTTACCATCTTCAAAAGGGTGAATAGTAATAAATCGAAAATGTGCTACACCGGCGCGCAGCAGTCCTTCCATTTGGATTGATCCCTTTTCCCACCAGGAAATAAATTTGCGTATCTCCAGATCGACCTTGTCGGAAGGCGGTGCTTCAAAATGAATTTTCTCACGACCGATGGGTCCGGACACCACCTGCACGGGATCGGTGCCGCGCCATTTGCCGGTACGAATACGTCGTAATCCGGAATAACCGGTGGGAAATAAAGCAGCCTGCCATGATTTTAATCTTTTGGGAGTCAGCGATTGGTCATAATGCGAAGTCGCGTCCAAGAGCACGTCCACCAATCCGTCAACATGACGGCCGGCGGCAGGTAAACCGCCAGCAGGCAAACCCAATCTCTTTGCCACCGAAGACCGTACCGATTTTCTATCCAGTATTTGCCCTTCAATGGCAGCGGTTTTAAGGGTTTCTTCAATCAGGATCTCCGCCTGGGCCTCCTGGCTCAGATTCATCCCCAAGGCACTGATTTTACTTAATAATTTTCCCTGGTGAAACCGGGCCTCGCCCAGGACATCAAGCAGTTGATCACTCTGCCATTTAAAATTCGGCCAATCGGAGCGTTGCCAGATATACCTCATACATCCCCCTAATCGCTTCAATATCTGAAACGATTATAAACAGTATTCGCTTCTATGGCAAGAGATTATATTAAGATATATGTATTTAGACAAAAACATCATTATTTTATTGAAGCCAGAATTTAAATTAGCGATAAGAAATCCTGGTAAAAGATGTGGATGATTGCTTTTTGAATACGGTTTTCCGGGAAAAAATTCATAACCGTATGAAACCTGCGCGTTGGTTAAAAAATAATGAAGAGTCTGAATTCAAAATTATGCTGCAACCTGAAAAGGATGAGGATTGGATAAATCTTTACAGTTTTGATTTGGGCTATGAATTTTCAGCTGACATTAATCAGGGGGATCACTCTGCCTCCACCCATCCCGAATCCCTCTTCGTCCTTGCCCGCGTCGCTGCGCTGCCCGTGGAAAACGGAGTGGTAACGCTATTCAACAACACCCTTAAACGGGTGATCGATGGAAATGAAAGCATCCGGGAGCTTACAGAAGGCCAGGCGTATCTCGATGCCTTGAAAACCGATTTCGGGATTGAACTTGACGCGCCCTACGAGAAGCTGCGACCGCTGCCGAAGTCAGATTAAAGGAATCCCACCTAATTTGCTCTTTTTATTTACCGTAATTTGCATAAGATTATTGTTCTTGACTCTAACAGCCATGCAGATTAAACAGACGGTGATATCCGCGGGAATGATTGTATGGGGGCAGTATGCTGACCGGAAGACAAAAAATCGAAGCCGCTTTTTCCAGCGAAGGCTCCAGAGAATTTGCAGCAACAGATTGCTGGGAATATGTTTTTATTCGAGACCACTGGGATCAGCTAACGGCCTCACCATGGTATGATCAATATTCACCTGATCTGGAACGGCAAACTGCCTGGCGCCGTGACGTACTTGCGCGCACAGGACAGGAGCTGCTTCATGTAGATTCATTTTACTCCCGACAGGAACGCAAGGATCTGACCATCGACGATCGATCTGAGGGTGTATTCCTCATTGACCGGACGAGCGGCAAACTCAAAAAACTCGAACCACCGGTTATCGGAGGATGGTCTCGACACGGGCAGGTCGCTTCGGTAGAGACCACCAGTTTGCCGAAAACACCGGAAGAACTCGATGCCCAAGTCCTCCCAACACAAATTTTCAAAGCCACACGTATTAAATCGGACGGCAGCGCGGACCTTGCCCATGCCCTGATAGAAGAGCACGGTTCACAGCTGTATCCAATCGCGTATGCTGACGCCCCTCTCTGGTATTTTTACGAATTGTGGGGATTTGAGGGCATGATGATCATGATCGGCGGGCAGCCGGAACTGGCTAAACGTGCCCTCCCCCATTTTACCGCCCGTACAATTGAGGCCGTCCGGGAGGCTGCAATGCTGGGTGCTGCCGGGATCCTGATATGGGAGTGCTTCACCGACCTGATCTCGCCTCAAGCCTACGAAGCCTTCAGTGTGCCATACATGCGTCAGGTTGCAGACGAATGCCGCAGTCTGGGAATCAAGAGCATCTATGGTTTCGCAGGCAATCCCGCCGGCAAACTGGATGCGATCCTGTCCATCGGTGCCGATGCCCTGGCATTCGAGGAGAGCAAAAAAGATTTCGTCGTGGACATCAATGCACTGGCGGAATACATTGACGGAAGGTGCACCCTGTTCGGCAATCTGGATGCGATTGGTGTTCTCCAGGACGGCAGCGAGGCACAGCTTCGAGACGCGATTGCCGAACAAATTGCTGCCGGTCGGCGCAACAGGAACCGGTTTGTCGTGAGCCTGGGCAGTCCGGTGACCCCTGCAACACCTGTCGACCGCATGCGGTTATACTGCGATTTGGTACACGAGATGTCACACGACATATAATCTGTATCGCTGGCCTTGCCTCTCTCCCAATTTTCTAAAAATACCCTTTGTTTTGAGTTTCAAAAGAAGCTTATTTAAAATTTTACCATTACTGTAATACCATCTAATATCTGTAGTTTTGTGATTTTGCCGATACGTTAGACTTATCACAGGTTTTCAATGTGGATGATATTTCCACCTTTTGAGTGGCTATCTCAGAAATCATCAGGGTGAAAAAGTTGTCAAATTTAATCCAACTGTGCTATATTTTGCTGCACAACCATTTGGGGAAAAAATCTTATGGAAAAAATTATTAATATTCATATTGAGAAGCTGCCTGAAGGCGTATATCTGGCAACTTCGGATGATGTTCAAGGACTGGTGGCCCAGGGACGAACAGCAACCGAAGCCCTTGAGATCGCCCGTGATGTCGCACGCAAGCTGATCGAGGCAAAGGCGCAGCACTCCGCCGGTGACTTAAACCTTGCCGTGATTGCCGATTCATTTGACTATCAGTTGATTGTAAACGCCTGACATGGGACGGCTATCAGGTTTTAAATAACGCCAGATCGTCAAGCGCATTAAAGAGTTCGGTTTTGTGTTTGACCGCCAAGCGAGTGGAAGCCATGAGATCTGGTACAATGAGCAAACCAACCGCTATACCACCATCCCTAATCATCCCGGCGACATGCCCGAAGGAACATTGCGGGCTATTCTGAGACAAGCCGGTATCGAGTTGGAAAAGTTTTTAAGGTAGAAACTCTTTCTGTAAAAAATGGTCCAGAACAGACGTCGAGTACTTTTTGGCCAGAATAACCGTGATTTTGTCTAATTTCAGAAGTCAGACATATCACAGTTTATAAGTCCAGCTGATATCCTGCGGCAACAGATTGGTATCATAAATGGTCACCTTCTATTAGGTTTAATTACGCGAGGACATCAGCCACGCTAATGACGACCCTGACCAATTGTGTTCGATATTTGAAGTCGATTTTTATGAATTTTCGGTACAACGTCCCGACAGACAAAATAACAGCTCATTTTCGGTGAGAACGGAAAAACAACAGCAAACTTTCCACCAGTTCGGCCATAAACCGGTAATCCAGCTTTTCCAGTGTATCTGAGGGTAGATGATAGTGGGGATTGCGGAAAAAAGCGGAATCTGTGACCATTACAGCTCTGAAACCTCTATCCCAGAAAGAAGCATGATCGCTGAGACGAACGGAAGGAAGAATCCTGCCGTTGAAAGGAACATTAAGCTTTACCACAGGAAGTCCGGGATTATTTCGAAATTTATTGAACAATTCACCGGCGAATTTTGCAGATTTATGATTGCCCACAATTCCGATAAAATTCCCCTTTTTAGGATAATCAAAAAACATCAATGGAAATGGATACTGCTGACAGCCCGGATCATGGCAGGCGTATCCTACCATTTCCAAACAAATCATGCCGTCGATTTTTTCCTTTACCTTGCGCGCCTTTCTCGCATACACCCGGCTGCCCATATACCGGGTTCCGTAAACGGGAGGCTCCTCGAGGGCAAACGAGACGAACTTAACGGAAAGATCTAGACCTTCGCTTTCAAGAATTGCTTTCAGAAGCCGGGCGGTCTCCAACTGCACGGCAATTGCACTGGCGTTGTCATCCGCACCAACAGTGCCAGCAACGGAATCATAGTGGGCTCCCAAAAGATAAAGATGGGGGGGATTGGAACCCGATGACAGCTCTGCGACAATATTGGCAACTTTAATACCGTGATAGTCATACGGTTCACTTTTCACCAAAAGTCCCAGGTTCTCGAAATATCTTTGGATATAATCAGCTGTTTTGTTAAGATTTTCAGGAAAACGCACACTGCGCTCACCGATGGTAACCGTCAGCGTCTGAAGGTGTGTTTTTAACCGCTTTTCTGTCTTCTGGATGTCAATCATTGGGTGAATCCTGTCTGAATTCATATCAACAGCAATCCCATTTTGAAATGGATGACTGATCATAACAAATAAAAGGAAAAAACTAAAAAATTTCTATTGTTGGATATTAATATTGGTTATGTTTGTCCGGAATCTATGACCTATGAATCGATAATTCATGGAAACAAAAATACGCTCACTTACGCATCCCTGGAATCTGTCGCCGAAAGACGCAAGAACCCTGCAAATTCAGTTGTCACGCAGAGTAGTCCGCGAGTCAGACATAAATATTGAAAACGTCACCACCGTCACCGGTGTCGATACTCATTATCAGGGCGATCTGTCCCTGGCCGTTGCGGTTACCATTAGATTTCCGGAGTTGGAAACGGTAGAATGTTCAACTGCCGTCAAACGCGCCACTTTTCCGTATGTATCGGGATTGTTGGCTTTTCGTGAAGGACCTGCAATTTTGGCTGCATTAAACAACTTAACCCTATAGTTGCATAAAATATTGAAATCCAACTTAGCTGCTGCAATGAAGACCATTGAAAGTATTGACTGATCCTGGATTCTGGTTTCTGGATCCTGGATGTCGTTGAAATTCACCGATAG
>CACVKW010000371.1 GCA_902749685.1 Olavius sp. associated proteobacterium Delta 1
CAGCATACCAACGGCAGCGATCCTATTATTGAGATCGACGGAGTCGCGGCGCCCTTTACGGCGGAGTGGTCGCTAAACAATAAAACGCGAACGACTTCGGATACACTGCAATGGATTGGCCGTCATTACAATGGCAGCGACTACCATGACGGCTATATGGACGAGCTGCGATATTCCAAGGCGGCCAGAGCCTCGGCCTGGAGAAAAGCCACCTACTACTCCTCATTTGATGATTTAATCA
>CACVKW010000372.1 GCA_902749685.1 Olavius sp. associated proteobacterium Delta 1
TAACAACCACCCTACATATAAGGAGGATTTTTTTCAATGACTCGTATTATTACTCACTTTATGACTCATTCTAAACCCGTTTTTGGACAAGAGTGATAAAA
>CACVKW010000373.1 GCA_902749685.1 Olavius sp. associated proteobacterium Delta 1
GCGATCGGGGCGACTCCTGTCCTCAATAACAGGTGAAGGTGATTTGTCATAAACGCCCACGCAAAACAGGCCGTTTTACTGTCTGACAGGATACCGCCAAGCCGATCCAAAAAATCATCACGGTCGCAA
>CACVKW010000374.1 GCA_902749685.1 Olavius sp. associated proteobacterium Delta 1
AAAGCGAGGAAACTTGCGAAGATGAGCACGTTTAAGATGATTAAACCCGGTCTTCCGATATAGGTTTCAATAAACGCACTGGTGATGGGCTTACCGTGTGTTGAATTCCGGATTTTCTTTACTTAAATTTTCTGATTATTTTCAAAGCTTGAGATATTCTCAGATTAATTTTATCCGGGGCATATATGTTACCTGA
>CACVKW010000375.1 GCA_902749685.1 Olavius sp. associated proteobacterium Delta 1
CATAACCTGATTTCGAAATCACCAATTTCGCGTTTATAACTGCCTGTTATTATTAAAGGCAGTATTTGATTTTCAATTTATTTTGGACAGCAATGAGAAAATCTATATAGTTCAATCTCGTGTGGGTTTTCACATAGTTTGTTTGGCTTACCTTGCATCGAACCGGAACTTCTTTAAATCTTGGAAGAAGATCTTCCCTCCATTTTCGATCTTCGCCCTTCTTTGAAATATATAATAATGTCAAATCGACATCTTCAAAGTCGGATATGGTATTAAACAATTCATTTCTATAAGGTGTGTTATAGCCTTGAATTATAATCACTTTTATTTTCATTCTGCTTTATTGTGATTCTTGGTATAAATTAGCATTTTCCGGTATATGGATCGCATGTGTTGGTCGGATGATCAGGTCGCTATCCGAATCTTGTCACCAAGATACCGCTGGTTATATTCGGAGATGCCAAACGATTGCAAATCAAGCTTCAGGAATTTTTCTAGCAATGGATTGAATATCAGCTATTGGATCTATTCCGAAAGGCAGGCTCTTTATTATTACTCACCCTATTAATTTTTCTATTTTCGTTTTTAACGAGTTTCTTAATCCCATGATTATTAACCCTATAGTTGCATAAAATTTTGAAATCCAACTTAACTGCTGCAATGAAGACCATTGAAAGTATTGACTGATCCTGGATTCTGGTTTCTGGATACTGGATGTCGTTGAAATTCACCGATAGTGTCCTGTTAGATA
>CACVKW010000376.1 GCA_902749685.1 Olavius sp. associated proteobacterium Delta 1
CAAAATAGCTTTTGCCGTTTTTTCTCAGTTTAACGCCCTTGGCCTTGACCAGGGCCGCCAGGTCAACGCCGCGTTTGATAGCCTCGATTCTTTCTCTTTCTATCATATCGTTCTCCCCTTGTCGTGGCGTAGTCACGCCTCAAGTGTGACTCAGCCCGATCGTCTTGTTCTCGTAGTTTCTCAAACAGGATATCTCGTAAATGATTCAGCGATTCCCTGAACTGCAGCGGGTTGACCAGGGCCTGACCGTCTCGATATTGTTTGTCCAGTTTATCCAGGCCCCTGCCGGTGAACAGGAAAGAGGCAATCCGTTTGCCATTACGCCTGAAGCGGATCCCGCTCAGCTCACCACCCCGACACAAATAATAGGCTCCTCTAAAAATGTCCGTGGTCTCAAGGCTGTTTTCAATCAAAAAATCACCTCCTTTCTTAAAAAAGTGTAATGCTATTTGGGATAAAAAATACCCCAATCGCTTCCTTATGTCAAGCCATATATGGTAATTTTTACTGGATTTTCTCGTTTCAAATAATATACTATGAATAACAACACGATATTCTAACATAAGAGGTAATTAAAGATGGCTATCAAAGAGCGCATCAGGCAACTGCGACAGGAACAAAATTGGTCACAGACTCAACTGGCCCAAAAAATGGGGATCCATCAAAAACAAGTCTCCGCCTATGAACGCGGACGCAATACCCCTTCAACGGATGTGCTGATTAAGTTAGCGGATATATTCGATGTGTCGCTGGATTACTTAGCTTTTGAGGCTGAAGGCCAAGCGGCCAAGGTCAATATCAAAGATAGAGAACTGTTGAGAAGATTTGAGGAAATTGATAAGCTCAGTGAAAAAGATAAGGGAACCATCAAGGAGATCCTGGATACCTTTATCCTGAAGAACAAATTTCAAAGCCTGGCTGCGCCTGAGCAGTTGTAAGGACGGGAGAAAAAAAATGAACAAAGCCGCCATAACCAAACACAATATATATAATAAGCTAATCGGCTTTACCGAGCAGGATCTAAGCGCGATTGCCAATTTTATCGATTTTATGAGGCACAAAAAACAGTTGGAAGAAAAAAAGGTGCTTAAGCTGCAAGGCATTTTGAAAGACTATGATATCGATTTTTCGGATCTGAAAAAATTTAAAAAGCAGACATGGGAACACCTCGAACAGGAATTTAGCAATGGATAGCTTTGTGACCGATACCCAGGCACTGGTCAAATTCATGATGGGCAAAAAGGTTATCAATGACAGGTCTCAGCAGGCCTTTTTAGCCGCCGACAAGGCACAAAGCACCATTATTATTCCGGCAATTGTATTGATGGAAGTGCTATATCTTTTTGAAAAAAACCGTATCGACATCAGTCTTTTTCAAACCGAGGATCTGCTAAGAAGCCAAAATTACCAGTTTGAACCGCTGAGTCTGGAGATCCTCAAAACCGCATCTGAGATCACCGACATCCCCGAGCTCCACGACCGGCTCATTGCCGCCACCGCCAGATACCTTGACCTCCCGCTGATTACCAATGATCCCGTAATCCGGGCCTCCGAGTTTGTTGGTATCCTGGAATAATTTAAAAACACTACGGCCCGCGGAGCGAATGCAATCGGCGCATAAGTCCGTAGCCGGGCTGATTTAATATCCCCCGCCCGCCCTCCAATAAAACAAGGAAGCCGCTTGTCTATTTTAATGGCCCTGCCTGTCAAGCTAAATGCAGTTCTTACATAATCTGTCGTTATCAGACAGAGCAATCTATTTTTAAAAAGATTCTAAGGTGCTCCATCTGATAACGCGAGTTTATGTAATCA
>CACVKW010000377.1 GCA_902749685.1 Olavius sp. associated proteobacterium Delta 1
CACTTTAAATGATATTCGATAGTTATCAACTTCCTATCAGTTCTTTTTGTATCTGTTTTAGGTTTGGAAAGCTTCTCCCTCGACTAGCGGCTCGGCTTATCGTCGCTGGACTGATTTTCAACTTTCGGGCAACATCCGCACAACTGATCTGCAGCTTGCGAACTGCAAGGTAGCACAACACTGTGCGCGCTTTGGTGAGGGTGCTTTCTTTGCCTGCGGTTTTCAAATCATCTGGATCAATTCGGTAATACTTGGCTACTTTCCTAAGTAACTTTTCAAAACTTGGTCCGGTTGCTGCCAATCGATATCTTTCCTGTAAATCTTCGTTGGACTGTTTCAATACCGCTTCGACAAAATCCGAAGATCCCAGTATACGCTCATCACCTTTGA
>CACVKW010000378.1 GCA_902749685.1 Olavius sp. associated proteobacterium Delta 1
CCAGTATCCAGAAACCAGAAGCCAGGATCAGTCAATACTTTCAATGGTCTTCATTGCAGCAGCGAAGTTGGATTTCAAAATTTTATGCAACTATAGGGTATATGCAGTTGCCGGATACCAGGTACCGGTTGCCGGTTGCCAGCAGGCAGGTGCCAGTGACCTGTAACCTGTAACCAGCAGCCAACTTCATTAAGGTCAGTACAGCTGAAGAATTCAAGTGTAAAATTATGAGTGAAATCTATCTTTTCAGGCATGGCCAGGCATCATTTGGAGAAGATAACTATGATAAATTGTCTCCCATTGGCGTCATACAGTCGCAAATTTTAGGGCGACATCTGGCGCAAACAGGTAAATCCTTCGATGCCATATACTTTGGGGAGATGGAGCGCCAGCAGAAAACGGCCCAGGAATTCATTGACCATTGCAGCAAAAACAAGCTTTCCACCCCCCAGCCAACTATTTTCGACGCGTTTAACGAATACGACTCCGTTGCTGTCTGGCAGGCCCTCGTGCCGGAATTAGCCCAGGAAGATCCTTCTATTGCACAGGACGCGGCTGAAATAATCGGCAATAAAAAAGCATTCCAGCGAATTTTTGCAAAGGTGATGAATCGCTGGATTTCAGGCTCTTACCAGGCCGCCGGAATTCCATATTGGCATGATTTTAAGCAGCGGGTCAGACAAGGGCTGGCGGATTTAATTGCGCGGCATGGGGTCCGGAAGCAAATTGCAATTTTTACATCAGGCGGTCCGATTTCAGTGGTCGTGCAGGCAGCGCTCGGCTTAACCGATCCAAAAACCCTTGAGGTGTCATGGCAATTGATGAATGCCTCCATCACCCGCGTCAAATACAACAGCCGCGGAATCATGCTGGCGGTATTTAATGATGTGACACACTTAGAACTGGAGGGCGACAAGACCCTTCTCACATATCGTTAGATGAAACCCCTAACCCGGACAAGCCGGAATTAATTGCCACAAAGGCACCAAGACACAAAGTGAAACCTTTGGTTTATATTCATCTTCGCGTCTTTGTGTCTTAGTGGCGAAATTTTTTTTCTAAAATGCAAGAAATCACAATTAAGCGCCTAACATAAAGTGAATGCAAAAACAGAAGGAGGAGGTATTTATGGATTTTACCATATCAGACAAGACGAAGACTATCCTTGGGATGATCGATGAGTTTGTAGATAATGAGTTAATTCCCATGGAACCCGAGTTTATGGCCAAGCCGGCCCGGAGTCTGCTGCCGGCAATCGAGGAAAAACGGAAAATGGTCAAGCAGATGGAACTGTGGGCGCCCAATCATCCGAAAGAATACGGCGGCATGGGGCTTGATCTGATCGAGCACGCGCTGGTTTCTGAAGCACTGGGGCGCTCCCCCCTGGGGCACTTCGTGTTTGGTTGTCAGGCGCCGGATGCGGGAAACATTGAAATATTGCATCAATTCGGCACGGATGAACAAAAAGATAGATATCTACCACCCCTGGTGGATGGGAAAATCCGCAGCTGTTTTTCCATGACCGAAGTGGAATTGCCCGGATCCAACCCGGTCATGATGGACACCACGGCAGTCAAAGACGGTGATGACTATGTCATCAACGGCCAGAAATGGTATACCTCTTCGGCCGACGGGGCCGCCTTCGCGATTGTTATGGCCGTGACGAACCCCGGGGCCGGTCCGTATCTCCAGGCCAGCATGATTATCGTTCCCACCGATGCTCCCGGATTTAACCTGGTGCGCAATATCCCGGTCATGGGCCATGCCGGCGAAGACTATTTCAGCCATGGCGAGATCCTTTATCAGAATTGTCGGGTGCCCCAGAAAAATCTGCTGGGAGAGGAAGGTCACGGGTTTGTCATCGCTCAGGAACGTCTCGGTCCCGGTCGAATCCACCACTGCATGCGCTGGATCGGTATCTGCAACCGCGCTTTTGATTTGATGGCTGCCCGCGCCAGGGATCGGATTATTGCGCCCAACCGAAAATTGGCCGCTAAACAGATCATCCAGTCCTGGATCGCCGAATGCGCAGCCGACATTCAGGCGGCCCGGCTCATGGTGCTGCATGCGGCCTGGATGATTGAAACAATTGGCAAAAAAGAGGCTCGCAACGAAATATCTCTGATCAAGTTCGTTGTGGCAAATACGATGCAAAAGGTCATCGACCGAGCGTTGCAGGTACATGGAGGCCTGGGTATGACCGACGACACTGTTCTGGCATTTTTCTATCGCCATGAACGGGCAGCCCGTATTTACGACGGCGCCGACGAGGTTCACAAAGTATCGGTGGCAAAGAGAATATTGAAGGGATACGAAGGAAAGAAAGTTAGGTGATTGGTTATTCGTTAATAGAAAAGAAGACAATGCCAATTATGATTGATTGTAATGTAAACGCAGAGATTGGATGCAACAAATTTTCGTATTAAATGATGAACAATTGTCGGCCAGAAAAAACCCATTAATTCTAGCCAATTTCGAACAACCAATAACTAATAACTTTTAACGAATAACGATCTACTCCTCATGGACTACGCTGACTTTCAAAAAAAGATAAACCTCTCTAAATATGACCTTTGCCGGGAGGTTTATCGAGAAAATCGCAACTCCATTCGGGTTAAAAAAGAGTATAAAGTCGTCAAAAACCTGGAACGGATTTTTAGCGCCACGCTCAGAATAAGCAACCGCAAAGGATTTCAGGCCATGAGCATGCGGAATCTCAGCCGCGAGGCCAATATGAGCATGGGCGCATTGTATTCATATTTTGCCAGCAAGGAAGAGCTGCTTGCGATGTTACAGAATCAAAGACGCGCGGTAACCAAAAGAATTCTGGATGAACGAATTGCGCAGGAATCCGAACCGGCCGCCAGGCTGCGGGCGGCGATCCGCACCCACCTGTATTTAAGTGAAGTCATGCAGGCCTGGTTTTATTTTTCTTACATGGAGGCTAAAAATCTTTCCAAAAAAGAACAGGATCTGGCGGTTGCCAGCGAACTGTACACCGAAAAACTACTGGCTGATATCCTCAATCAGGGACAAATTCAGGGAGCCTTCGAACTGCGCGATCCTCAGCTGACGGCAAGTGTAATTAAAGCGATGCTGCAGGATTGGTATTTGAAGCGCAGCAAGTATGCCAAAAGAAGGGTTTCGGTGGATCAATACGCCCGGTTTGTGCTGCAGTTCGTTGAGGCTTTTATCCTTGATCATTAATTCTACTTTGTCATATTTATCCTTTCTTCACCATTCAGGATAACAGACCTGGTATAGCAAAATTAACTATTCAACATTCAATACCCGACAGGAGGTTTTTTTAATGGAAAACATTTATGAGAAACTAAGGGCACATCTGGATGATCTGGCGACGGGCTACCCGGCAACCGATAGTAAAGTTGAAATTCGTCTGCTCGAGCGGCTGTTCAGCGAGCAGGAGGCCGAGCTGTTTCTGCAGCTTTCGCCCCTTTTACAAAAACCCGCAGACGTCGCCAAACGACTGAATCGCGATCCTGATGAAATCAGTGCCATGATGGAGGTCATGGCTCAAAAGGGGCTTCTTTTCCGAAAACGTAAAGGCGAACAGTCCCTTTATTCAGCCGTGCCATACGTGGTTGGAATTTTCGAATTTCAGCTCGGAAAGATGGATGAAGATTTTGCGCGGGATCATGAAGAATATTTTGAGACCGCCTTCGGACGTACCATCCAGTCTTTTAAAACACCCGTGTTGCGAACGGTTCCCATCAACCGGCAGCTGGTCGCCGATTACCCGGTGGCACCCTACGAAGATGTGCTTCAGATTATCGAAAAGCAGGAAAAAATAGCGATTGCACCGTGTATTTGCCGCTCTACCAAGAAACTGGCCGGTGAGGAATGTGACAAATCGATCGAAAATTGCTTTTCTTTCGGCTCCCATGCCGAGTATTATGTTGAAACCGGCATGGGGCGCTATATTTCCACCGAGGAAGCCAAGGCGATTGTCATAAAAAACGAGGAAGAGGGCCTGGTTATGCAGCCCTTCAATTCACAGAAAGTCGGCGGCATGTGCAGCTGCTGCGGTGATTGCTGCGGGGTGCTGCGGTCGCTGAAGATGCATCCATCACCGGCGGAAATGGTGCAAAGCAACTATTTCGCCCGGGTCGACGAAGCCGAATGTACGGGGTGTGAAACGTGTGTGGAACGGTGTCAAATAGAGGCCATTGAAGTGGTTGATGGAATTTCAACCATTGATCTGAATCGCTGCCTTGGCTGTGGACTGTGTGTGACAACATGTCCGGTTGATGCAATCGAGTTAATCAAAAAACCCGAAGACCAGCTGTACGAGCCACCCAAAACGGGTGCCGAAACATATATTCGAATTATGCAGGAGAGGGGAAAAATATAGGGATTGCAGATTTCGGATTGATTAAACTGGTACTTGAGGAAGCAGTTTGCGGATTACAGGTTGCGGGGTGCGCGTTGCGGGATGCGAGATGTGGGGTGCGCGTTGCGGGATGCGAGATGTGGGGTGCGCGTTGCGGGATGCGAGATGTGGGGTGCGCGTTGCGGGATGCGAGATGTGGGGTGCG
>CACVKW010000379.1 GCA_902749685.1 Olavius sp. associated proteobacterium Delta 1
AAGGTACAACCTGATTTCTAAATCACTAATTTCCCGTTTATAACTGCCTGTTTTTATTAAAGGCAGTATTTGATTTTCAAATTATTTTGGACAGCAATGC
>CACVKW010000380.1 GCA_902749685.1 Olavius sp. associated proteobacterium Delta 1
GTGGACCGGGGCCGACGGCGATTACACGGCCACCTGGACCCCGGACATTCCCGAAGATGAAGATGGCGACTACGATGTCTATGCCCGCTGGCATGCCGACGAGAATCACTCCCAAAGCGTGCGTTACACGATTAACCATGAA
>CACVKW010000381.1 GCA_902749685.1 Olavius sp. associated proteobacterium Delta 1
CCTCAAAATGGACCGTTGTATATAAGTCAACGTCCAACAAACCGTCCCAAGCATGTTCCAGGTACTCATCTTCCCCATTAAAATTCAGTGCCTTGCCGATCGCACCGTCCACCAGTGTGCTACCATCATGATTTTTACTGTCGAAATGTGATGCGTTGGAAGTGGAATCTTTGGCTTGCGCGTTACCACCGGTTGCATCCTGGGCCATGTGCATGACCAAAACAAAATCATCATCCCATACATTCTGCGCCGCAGCGCTGCCGGTCTCGCCAACGTAGCCATCATTATCGGCCATAGTTTCATCATAGTATAGCTTCAACACAGTATCTTCTGCTGCACTGACTACAGGCACTTTCACATGCAAGATCACCAATCGATTCGCATAATCCCACAACTCCTTCTCCACATAACACTGGCTGCCCTGCTCGTTTACCACCTGGAACTTCAATGAATTTGCCGGATCAGATACGATCCGATCAAAAAAATCCTGCGCATTGGATTCGTCCAGTTTCATCAC
>CACVKW010000382.1 GCA_902749685.1 Olavius sp. associated proteobacterium Delta 1
AATTAACAACCACCCTACATATAAGGAGGATTTTTTTCAATGACTCGTATTATTACTCACTTTATGACTCATTCTAAACCCGTTTTTGGACAAGAGTGGT
>CACVKW010000383.1 GCA_902749685.1 Olavius sp. associated proteobacterium Delta 1
AAGTTGCCAGGCAACTGGGTGTCTCAACCTCGGCCATATCAAAAATAATAAAACTGGCGAGATAATAAGTCAACTCAGTCAACAACGTCCCCGAGTTCCCGAATTCTTTGAGCCCAAAGTCGAGGGATAAAAAGTCGCCTTTATTGCCAGTTGTATTTACTGGATTTCGGCTTTCGCCGGAATGACTACAAAACGGAAAAAGAAGATTGAATATTTGCGGTGTTCTATCTATTTTCACTCTTGTCCAAAAACGGGTTTAGAATGAGTCATAAAGTGAGTAATAATACGAGTCATTGAAAAAAATCCTCCTTATATGTAGGGTGGTTGTTA
>CACVKW010000384.1 GCA_902749685.1 Olavius sp. associated proteobacterium Delta 1
GACATCCAGTATCCAGCAACCAGAATCCAGGATCAGTCAATACTTTCAATGGTCTTCATTGCAGCAGCGAAGTTGGATTTCAAAATTTTATGCAACTATTGGGTTAACTTAGCCAACTTAATCAAGCACTCAACCATTAGGGGGGCACAATGGAAATTAACGCCGGCGATATGATCGGGCAGGTACTGCGGGAGCAGGGGGTTAATTTTTTATTTACCCTGTGCGGCGGACACATATCCTCGATTTTGACCGGAGCCAAAAAAGAAGGCATCCGGATTGTCGATGTACGGGATGAAGTGAATGCCGTGTTTGCTGCGGACGCCGTCGGCCGGTTGACCGACACCCCCGGGGTGGCGGCGGTCACCGCCGGTCCCGGTGTGACCAATGCGATGACAGCCTTAAAAAATGCCCAGCTGGCGCAATCGCCAATGATCCTGCTGGGCGGGGCGGCACCCAGGGTGATGAAAAACAGAGGGGCACTGCAGGACATCGACCAGATTTCTCTGGTGAAGTCAATTACCAAGCTGGCGGTGACTGTGCGGCGCAACTGCGATATTATTTCCGTGATGGAAAACGCCTTTGATGTCTGCCGGTCGGGAGTGCCCGGACCGGTATTCATCGAATTGCCGGTGGATTTGCTTTACAACGAATCCTATGTGCGACACATGTATGGCGTAAAACTCGAAACGGAGCCAGACGGCGGGGTGAGAAGCAAACTGCTGGATTTTTATCTGACGCGCCATGTGGATAAAATGTTCGCCTGTGAATTTGAGGAAATGGAGCCCGGTAAAACCAGCGTAAGATCGGCGGATTTTAACAAAAGCCAGGTGCCAAAAGCTATGGAAATGATTGCTTCGGCGCAGAAACCGGCATTGGTTATTGGAAGTCAGGCAATGCTCCATCCCGCAATAATAGAAAAACTTACCGCAGCCGTTGAAACTTTGGGCATCCCGGTATACCTGGCTGGAATGGCTCGCGGTCTTATGGGAAGATCACATCCGTTGCTGATGCGTCATCAACGCAAAAAAGCCTTAAAAAATGCAGATTTGGTAATCCTGGCCGGCATGCCCTGTGATTTTCGCCTTAACTATGGACGCTCCTTCGGCTCCGGGACCAGGCTCATTTCACTAAACCGGAGCAAATCCGATCTGAGAATGAATTGCCGGCCGGATCTGGCGGTTTTATCCGATCCGTTCCTTTTCCTGTGCGCACTGGCTGAAGTTTTTACTGCAGAATCAGCCGACTGGCAGCCATGGATTCAGGAGCTCAGAAATAATGCCGATGAGCGGGAAAAGTTTATTAACAGCACATCTGAGGAAAGAACAGAATTCATCAATCCGATTTTTTTGTTGAAAAAATTGAATGCGCTAATTGATGATAAGAGTATAATTGTGGCGGATGGCGGTGATTTTGTGGGCAGTGCCGCCAATATTTTGCAGCCGCCGGGACCATTAACCTGGCTGGATCCAGGCGTTTTCGGCACGCTCGGGGTCGGGGCCGGTTTCGCCCTGGCCTCCAAACTGCTCAAGCCGGAGTCGGAGATCTGGCTGATCTATGGCGATGGAGCGGCCGGTTTCAGCCTGCAGGAATTTGACACCTTTGTGCGACACCAGGTGCCGGTGATTGCCGTGATCGGCAATGATGCCGGCTGGAGCCAGATCGCGCGGGGTCAGGTGGAAATATTCGGCGATGATGTTGCCACGGTGTTGGGGCGATCCGATTACCATCTGGTGGCCGAAGCATTCGGCGGCAAAGGTTTTCTGCTAGACAAACCGGAGGATATCGACAGGGTGTTTGAGGCAGCTAAACAGGCTGCCGCAGAAGGTTATCCGGTATTGATCAATGCCTTGATCGGGAGAACGAATTTTCGCAAAGGCTCCATTTCCGTATAGAAATACACAGCATCATGATAAATTGCGTTATCGCCCTTCACATCCAACTGGACCCGAGAAATATTGCCGGCCAAGGTCTGTGATCTTTTCTGTTTTTCGTTTAGGTCGACGGTGGCTGTCGTGATGAAAAGTTCGTTCAGATTGGGAAGGCAAGTTAAAGCCTCGATTGATAAAATGATATCACAACTTTTCAGGAGTCTCCCAAAGTTTGTTCAGGTTGGAGATATCGCAGGTTTTGAAGCGGTTCGAATACCTGTGGTACATAGCAGATAGTACAGGTTTTATGTGTCAAAAAATGAAGGTCGCTTGACAATATCGCAGCGCAAGTTTTACTTGACCTGAAAACCACAGACTATGGGATCTATAAGCTGACCAAGCTGGTGATATTCTCAATTAGCCACAAAGCGGGTTTGGATGGCGATTTGATTTGGATATAAAACGTTAACGTAGAGCTAACCAGCAGCGGGTTAGTAATTGAAGCCTTATGGAAACCCCAATATGGTGTTCACTGCATTAATTTCAACGTATGCTCCGCAGTTAACCGTCTGAGTTAAGCGCCTGAGCAAATGATTATTGTGTGCTTTCTAATTGGTACTGTTAAAATTATCCAGGATTTCATTATCAGAAAGAACCCGATTTTCCATATATAATTCATCTATATACCCGTAGAACTGATCAACAAATTGAATCCCCGAGAAAACATGATAATTGTGCCCTATTTGGTTATTAAATAATGAGTTAAATGTTGTAACTATAATCTCTTCATTGATTAGTTCGCCATTGTAATAAAACTATAAAGCATGTCCGTTGTAAGTTACCCCTATATGAAACCACTCATGTGGTACAATTGGTAATTGATCACTCGTCAGACTAGTCATGCCTGGATACGAAGGCACTTCGAAACTTATCCGATCATCAATAAAGGATATGCCGAAATTGGCGATAGGGTAAAATGCCCCGGGTGCACCTCCTGTCCATCCACCAACTAATTGCTCCCTTAGGGTAAAATTATGCTCCGTTTTAATCCACGCCATGAACGTTAGATACTCGTCCTGCGGAAAAGCGCTATTTGGGTCTCCAATTTCTGGTACAGAGCCTTCGCCTAAAAATTTGATTGCACCTCCAACTTTTCCTGCCACACGTGATACTGAAATAGGTAAAGCATCATGTCCGTTTCCGGAATCATCAACGATTACCGAACCCATGCCATCAAATGAATAATAGAATTCAGAAAAATTTATATCGGTTTCGGACCCAGATAAAGTCACGGTAATATTATCTATTGTAAGATATATTTCAATTTTTAAGGATATTCTATCCCCATATTCATTAATCAAATACGATCATTTGGTTGTGCTTACTAAGCTACCAAATTGGTCTGTGCTTGTTGTCTCAAAAAGCAAATAAGCTCTACCATTTCCTGCACCTTGAATTTCCCAACTACACTCATCGTAATCTCCGGAACTATCATTATATAAACCAATGACACCAAAGTCGCCAATCTTCCCACTTATGGGGATTGGAGAAGTCGATATTGGTAAAGTTATTACTCCGGTCGTTGAGTTTTTAAAACCTAAATCAATCAAATCCAATGAAGTTGAGTAATAGCCAGTTCCACGTGAGGAATCAGTAACCCCAGATTGAGTGTTTGTCAATTCAAGAAATACTGAGAAAGGAATAGCTGGCGTACCATTGAACGTGGTTTCTGGTTTTGCTTGAATTGAGTATACACCCTCATAAGTCCCGCCGGCAGTATCTGACCCAGTAAGTACATATGATTCGCTATAGCCAGAAATAAAATAATTGTTTGGAAACAGTTGGAATGTTGCGTCACTGTTTGCTGTAGTGCCACCAGAGTCATCGCCACCAGAGCCACCGCCACATGAGCTAATGAATAAAAATAGTATGATGGTCAAAAGATGCAGCGCCAACTTCTTCATTTTTTACTCTCCATTTATATAATCTCGTAAAAGAGATCAAGTGGCTTTTTTTTAAAAATTCAGGCTTGAGATTATCTGTAATAAATACACATCTTCAAAACTTGTGTTAGCTTGCCAATAGCACAACTTTACCCAAAGTGCATGTATATTGAGAATATCCGTTATCTTTAAATTATTTGGTTAACAAAAGGTTGAAAAAAATAGATATCTGAATTTTAAGAAACAATCATCGCTCCAAGTCAATTACGGTAAACTGCTCTTAATATTGCTGAGGATTAATTGTGTGCAAAATTAAGGTATTAGGATTACAGAAAATCTAAATCAGCCCCCAGGTTGGCCTGCTGCACCTGTTCGGAATGCAGTTTGAGCCACCCTCTTGGCGCAGCGGGTTTTAATTTAATATTGGTCTTGCGGTTTGCCAGCTCATTTTCATCGACCAATAACTCCAATTTTCGTTCAGGAACGTTCAACTCGATCTGATCACCGTCCTTTACCAGAGCCAGCGGTCCTCCCACAGCTGCTTCCGGTGCGCAGTGCAAAACCACCGCACCATAGGCGGTGCCGCTCATGCGGGCATCCGAGACACGCACCATATCCTTGACGCCTTGAGCCGATAAACATTTTGGAATCGGCATCGATCCGGCTTCCGGCATTCCAGCCCCTACCGGGCCGGCGTTGCGCAAAACCATGACGTGGCCGGGGGTAATTCCCAGCGCCGGGTCGTCGATGCGGTTGGCGACGTCTTCCGGTGATTCAAACACCACTGCCGGTCCCCGGTGGGTCAACAGTGCGGGGTTGGCAGCCGCCGTTTTGATGACGGCGCCGTCAGGCGCAAGCGATCCCTGCACCACCGCCAGGGCACCTGATGCAGATAGCGGCGATTCAAGCGGTCGAATCGTGGTTTGCCAGCCGGCGCTGGCCTGGACATCCGTTAAATTTTCGGCCATGGTATGGCCCGTGATGGTCATGGCAGAAGTATCCAGCAGCGGCTCCAGGGTTTTGAGAAGCACCGGCACCCCTCCCGCGTGATAAAAATCCTGCATGTAACCCTGGCCGGCCGGCTTACAGTCAACTATAACCGGGACCCGCTGAGAAATTTCGTCGAAGTCTTTCAATGTGAGCTTAATTTGGGCCCGCCTGGCAATAGCCAGTAAATGAATAATAGCATTGGTCGAACCGCTGAGGGCTGACAGAACCGTGATTGCATTTAAAAAAGACTCCCGGGTCAAAATGCCCTGCGGGCGGACATTATTCTGCGCCAATTGCACTGCTTGCCGGCCGGATACGACACAACTTTTTAAGCGGGCCCCGGACGAGTGGGGCGGGGCAGCACCGCCGGGCATCATCAGGCCCAAGGTCTCCACCAGGCAGGCCATGGTCGAGGCCGTTCCCATGACCATGCAGGTGCCACCCGTAAAGCAAAGGGATTCCTCGAGTTCAGCAATATCCTGCCGGTCCAGTTCTGCGCCGCGATACTGGGCCCAAAAGCGCCGGCAGTCTGTGCAGGCGCCCAGCCGTTCGCCGCGCCAGCTGCCGGTCAGCATCGAACCTGCCACAACGCTGACAGCCGGTATGTTGGCCGACACCGCTGCCATGACTTGCGCCGGCACCGTTTTGTCGCACCCTCCCAGGAGAACCACGGCATCCATGGGCTGGGCGCGAATCATCTCCTCGGTTTCCATGGCCTGCAGGTTGCGGAACAGCATGGTTGTCGGAGACGTCAGTATTTCGTTTAATGAAATGGTTGGGAACACCAGCGGCAGCCCCCCGGCTTCCAAAACACCCCGTTTAACGGCGCTGACCATCTCGGGCATCTGGCGATGGCATACATTGTAGTCGGAGCTCGTATTGACGATACCGACAATCGGACGCTGCAGATCCGTGCGGTCGTAGCCGGCAGAGGCCAGAAAGGCGCGGCGCATATATTTGCTGAATTCCGCGTCACCGTAGGTGGTCAGGTTGCGGTTGATCCCGGTATCTTCCCTTTTTTTTGGCATAGTGATTTATCCTTCCGGAGTTTTTCCAAAGTGTTCTTTGACAATCTCACTCATTTAATTCACTTCCAGGATAATGTTGACGTAATTGGGCATATCATGGTTTAGCAATAATTTCTTCTGGCAAAGCCGCAAAGTGCCCAAAGGCAAAGCATTAATTTAATTTTGGCGTCGTAGCGTGAGACCTTTTTGGTTCCGGTTTATCCGGATTAGTGGTATTGAGTATCTAAGGCATTGATCAAATTTTTATCAATACCTCTGATGACTGTCAACCTTGCAATAAAATGAGCTTATAAGCCATCTCTAATTTATTTGTTTTTCATTAATTTTCATGAAAGATTGCGGTAGCCATTATTTTTTTGAGCTTATATTTCAAAATAGTTGCCTGGATTTTGAAGCCACCATCATCGGTCCCGGCTAATTACGGTAAATTGATCTCAAATTTGGTCAAGGGTTATTTGCGTGTAAAATTCAGGCAATAGAACATTGAAATTTCATAATAAATAATGATACCTTAAATGACCACTCAAGGAGAGTGCGCAATGAATGAAAATCATCAGTCCAAGATCCATGTGTTTTATTCACCCACTAAAATCATCATTGGCCTGAATTCAGCCTGCCAGGTGGCCCAGGAGGTTAAGCAATTCGGCGGCAGCAGGGTCCTGATCGTCACCGATCCGGGAGTGGTTGCCGCGGATTTGATCGCACCGATTGCGTCATCCCTGAATTCCGGAGATATTGTCTATGTCGTTTACAAGGGCGTAGAACCGGAGCCCCCCTCCCGGGTCATCGATCAGGGCGCAGAAATTTACGAGGCGGAAGGCTGTGACCTGGTCCTGGGAGTCGGGGGCGGAAGCTCGCTGGATGTTGCCAAGGGCATATCGATTCTGGCGGCAAATAAGGGCAGGATATTGGATTATTGCGGCATCGATCAAGTTCCGCAAAATGGGGCGCCGATGATTCTGATGCCTACTACCGCCGGCACCGGCAGCGAAGTTACCCGCGTACTGGTATTGACCGATGAGGAGCAGAATACCAAAAATGTTGTCTTCACCCCCTATGCGTTGGCCAATGCTGCGATTGTCGATCCTCTGTTGAGCCTCAGCATGCCGCCCACTGTAACGGCCGATACGGGTATGGACGCGATGGTCCACGCCATCGAGACCTATGTCTCCATGACTGCCACCGTATTTTCCGACATATTAGCCGAAAGAGCCATTCAGTTGATCGCCGATCATCTTCCGGTCGCCTGGGCCAAGGGCTCCAACACGGACGCCCGCTATCATATGTCCCTGGCGGCGACCCTGGCCGGAATGGCGTTCGGCAGCGGCGGGCTGGGCGCTGTGCATGCCCTGGCCTATCCATTGGGAACCGAGTATCATATGACGCATGGACGCACGAATGCCATCATGCTGCCCCACGTCATGCGCTACAACACCCCCGGCAGTCCGGAAAGGTATGCCCGTATTGCCGAACTGATGGGCAGGAATATTGATGGATATGGATTATTGGAAGCAGCTGATCTGGCAGTGGATGCCATCCAGGATTTGCTGGAAACCATTCAAGTTTCCTGTCGGATCAAAGATTATGAAATCCCTGAATCCGATTTGCCCAAATTGGTAGCCGGAGGAATGAAACAGGCCAGATTGTTTGTTCCCAATCCGCGGGATCTAAACGAGGAAGATGTGGTTTCCATTTATCGGGAAGCGTATTAGGATATGGGGTGTCAGGTGTCAGGGGTTTGGTATGTGTTAGAGGGTGGGCGGATAATGGTGCATTGAAAATCTCAAATCTCAAGCACCAAATTACAAATAAATCTCAAAACCCAAAATTCAATGACCGAAACAGGTTTGAAATTTCAATCTGATCCACAACATCATTATACAACCCATTTGAGTTGACATTCTCAGGCCAGGTAAAAATTTGATTCTTGTTTTAGCGATACTGAACACATGTAAGTAGATTAATTTATGCATCTTAAATTATCATACGGTCATGAAATCTTACTGTCACAGTTTCCTGATGACGGTCGCATAAATGTCAGACAGGTGATGAGGTCCGTTAAGACCAGTCATCCGGAGATATATGAGCGCTGGTGTGATGCAGATGGGAATATACGGCAGACGCTTACCCTGTTTGTTAACGGGGATCACATTCGCTATCGAAACGGATTGGAGACTGTGATAGAAGAGGGCGATGAGATCTATATTGTGCCCCTGATAACGGGGGGATGATGTTGAAGGTGGAAGATCGAAGGCGGAAGGTTGATGGCGTAAGGCTCATGGCAAAACGCAATGGGTGTAAGGTATACGGTTTAATTAGAGTAATTCGTGTAATCTGCGAAATCTGTGGATTAAAAATATAAATACTCGAACCAAGGAGGTATTTCATGGCAAACGGATACATGGGGAATCTGTTAAATGTTCATTTGGCTGAGGGCAAAATTTCTGATGAGAAACTAAGCGACGAATTATGCAACAAATTTATCGGGGGCTATGGCCTGGGAGCCAGGCTTTTGTACGATCGCATACCGGCCGGCGCCGATCCGCTGGGGCCTGACAATATCCTGGGCATCTTGACCGGTCCGTTAACCGGCACACCGGCGGTTATCGGATCCCGTTTTGTGGTGGTTGCCAAGTCTCCCAAGACGGCCGGTGGATGGGGCGATGCCAACTGCGGCGGCCATTTCGGTCCGCATCTTAAATTTGCCGGCTATGACGGAATTTTATTTTACGGCATATCCTCCAAACTTGTTTATTTAGTTATCGATGAGGGCAAACCAGAATTGCTGGATGCAACTGATCTTGCAGGAATGGGAGTTACGCCCCTGGAAGACCTGCTGAAAAAGCGCCATGGCGCCGATTGTGAAGTGTGTTCCATCGGCCCGGCCGGTGAAAAGCTGGCCTTGACCTCCTGCATTATGAACGACAAGGAAAGAGCCGCCGGGCGCTCGGGGCTCGGGGCGGTCATGGGTTCAAAAAAAATAAAAGCCGTGGTTGTCAAAGGTAAAATGAAGGTGCCCTTGAATGACGAAGCCGGGATGAAGGATCTCAAAAAGAAAATATTAAAGCAGGCCGGCGGCGGCTATCAGCCCTTTAACAAATATGGTACGGCCGGATTTACCCACGACTCCGTCATCAGTGGCGATGGACCGGTCAAGAACTGGGGCGGTGCCGGGACAACGGATTTTCCCTCCGAGCAGGCCCGCAAAATCAGTGATGATGCCGTCATCGGCGTTGAAGGGTACAAACCATACGGCTGCTGGCGCTGTCCGGTAGCCTGCGGCGGCAGGATGAGCCAGAAAAGCGGTAAATTTGCCCTTGAGTTCAACGACGGTGTCGGCCATAAACCCGAGTACGAAACCCTTGCTATGTATGGCTCCAATCTTCTGAATGACGATTTGCCATCGATTATTAAAGTTAACGAGATCTGTAATAACCTGGGATTGGACACCATCGCCGCCGGCGCCACCATCGGGTACGCGATTGAGTGCTATGAGAACGGGCTTCTCAGCAAAGCGCAAACGGACGGCATGGAGCTGACCTGGGGCAACGCCGAGGCCATTGTGGCATTGACGGAAAAAATGGGCCGGCGCGAAGGCCTGGGAGATATCCTGGCCGACGGTGTTGCGGCGGCCTGGGAAAAACTCGGTAAAATCGGAACCGAATATGCGGTGCATGTTCAGGGCGAGGAGATGCCGGCCCATGACCCTAAATTTATTCCCGGGCTTGCAACAACCTATCTGGTGACGGCCACCCCGGCCCGCCACACCCAGGGCGGAGAATTGCTCACACCGGTTGGATTTGATGAGCCGCAACCGGATAAGTATTCGTATTCAGGGCAGGCGGATATCCATTCAAAACTGGTGGCCATTTACGAAGTGGTGAATGCCGCCGGGTTATGTATGTTCGGGACCCTTTGTTACCCGATACAGTCCTTACCCGAGCAGCTTTCAGTGGCAACCGGCCAGGAATATGATATGGAGAAAATCTATCAAATCGGAATGCGAATTTATACCATGCGTCACGCCTTTAATCTGCGGGAAGGGCTCAATCCCCTGACCCGCAACGTTCCGGGCCGGATGATCGGCGATCCGCCGCTCAAGGAAGGCAACGTCAGGGATATCACCGTGGATTACAAACTGTTGATAAAAGAGTACCTGGAACAAATCGGTTGGGATACCTCGACCAGCGTGCCGACGGATGAAACCCTGCGCAAACTCGATCTGGATTTTCTGATCGAAGATCTAAGAAAGGTCGATCCTTAATTGGAAACCGAAGTTACAACTACCGAACTTGAAATGCTGTCGCCAGGGGAGTTCAAACCAAAAATTCCGGCCAGAGACGATGTTCTGGTACAGAAAGTAGAAATTTCGACAGCGGTCATAAATCACTTCTTTTTCGTAAATGTCGGGCGTCCCTGGAAGTGGTACAGCCGTTTAAAATGGACGCTGGCAGACTGGCAGGCCCTGGTCGAAAAAGGAACAACGCCTACCTGGATCGGGTATATTCAAGGCTCTCCATTTGGCTACATTGAGCTCGATCGGCAGGCAGAAAATGTCGAGATTGCATTTTTCGGCCTTTTGCCCCAGTTTATCGGAATGGGACTGGGCGGTTTTTTATTGTCGGAAGCCATCCGGCTGGCCTGGGAGCTTGAACCGAAAAGGGTGTGGGTCCACACCTGCACCCTTGACCATAAATATGCCCTGAATAACTACCTGGCCAGGGGATTTTCGATCTGCAGGAAAGAAACCGTGCTAGAGCAGGTGCCCGATGACGATGATCCGATCTGGTCGACACCGGAATTTTATGAATCTTTGACCAGGGAATATAAGACTTTAAGCAGACAAATCGCTGGGTAAACATTGCTCATTTATTTTCACTTCACAGTCCGGCAGAGTTGGTTGAAGCGAAGCGTAAATCCGTCATGCCCAAAGAAGAGAAAAACCATGCCTGAAAAAGTTATTAAGTCTGATCTAGCGCATTAGCGGTTTAAGCCTTCAAATAACCGGCCAATCCCGCAGGGCGGGACTCAACGGGCTAACTTGTCTCAAAAATACTCGGTGCTTGGCCCCTTTTCAGGGGGCTTGACAAAGCCGGGCCCTCTGGACCCGGATCTTTACTTGGTATTTAGTATCAAATGTGAGTCACTTGTACCACCATGGCACCCCAAGCGAAAGGTGAATCGCATGCCTATTTCAGCTCTTACAAACCTGCGGTCTTCAATCTTATTGAAGACTTTGGTTGTCGCTATTACGTTGTTCGTCACTTCGCCAGTTTCAGGAAATTCTTTTTTCAGCCAGTTCAAAGACCCTAAAGACGGTGCGCTGGACTTGAGTGATTGGCTTGTGGAACGCTAAGAGGTATTACCCGTACCCATTTTTGTGTCTGATCCTGCGGTGGGTTACGGGGGCGGTGCGGCGCTATTGTTCTTTCACAAATCCGCCCATAATTAATCCGCCCGGGGGATCCCAAAATATTATCATAAGATTTCAAAGAACATTTTAGATGAGGTGGACCTATGCAGGAATGGATGCGCCCGAGAGGGCACGACGTAGCGGTATTGTTCAGTCGACGAAGTCACGAAGCGTACGCCGCCGAGGCCGCCTCTCGCGGCGAGACGTACACGTTCACCGACGCCTGGGGGCGGCCGCGCACCTGGCTCAAAGGCGAATTCGCCTATCTCGCGCCCAGCGGCGCAAGCGTATTGCTGGCTCGATGCAACCTTAAGCACGACGTCGTCGAGGAAGCCGACCTCAGTGACGAGCGACTCGCCGGGTATCGCGCCATTCTCGTCCCAAACGCTGCTCACCTGGCGGGCCAGACCATACAGCGCCTCGAGCACTGGCTGAGCGGCTCCGATCGTCGCCTCATCGTCACGGGCAAGACAAACTTCCCCTCGCATCTGCTCGGGCTAACCGCCTGCACGCCGACCTCGGTCACCGGCTACACCGGCTGGCGTTGGCTTCCGGGTTCGCCCTTCGCGAACGCCGCCTGGGAGAATCTCTACGTGAGCGGTTTTGCCGGTCACTCGGTGCAGCGGGTTCAGCCCGCGCCCGACAGCCGCGTTCTCGCCGACCTGTTGGAATTCACGGGCGATATGACCAACGCAACCACGGCGACTGCGTCCACCTTGGGACCGGCCATCGTACTCACCGACCGGACAGTCTATATTGCCAACCAGGTGCTTGAACTCCTGGGTGGCATGCTCCAGGCGCACCTGAACGTGGAAGCGGTGCGTCACTGGGCAAACCCCACCCACTGGGGCGACACACTTCTATTCTTTCTGCGACGCCTGCTGCTGGATGCCGGGCTGGAGCACCTCTGGCAAACCCGTCTGCGGTCGTTCGGTGCCTATGATGGAGTACTCTCCTTCCGCCACGACGTGCACGGAATGCTCGACTTCAATTTCCTCGATTACCAGGTGCAGAACCTCATTCCCGCCAGCTACGACATCGAGGACCCCGCCTTCTCGACCACCTCCAGCGAGGCAATGGCCGCAGAATGGGTGGCCCGTACGACGCGTCACAGTTTCATCGAGCCGGCTCTGCACAACGACAGCGCGATTGGCGACCCGCCGACAGCCGTCCATGGCGTGGGGCTGTACGAGCACGTTCGCAATGCCGCGCAGAAGCTGGGGATCGCCGTCAACACCTGCGGTCGCCACGCCGGCGGGCACATGCACCCCGAGACGATCGACGCCATGGACTATCTGTATACGCATGATGAGCAGCTCCTCGGCATGTGCACCTTTTGTTACTATCATATGATCGAGTACGGTGTGCGGAACCCGGACGTGATGATCGGCGGGCAGATCGGCGGAAAAGCGCCCACCTATGTGACCGATATCCGGCGCACGATCGCCACCCCGGGCGTCTGGTTCCCCTTCCATCCCGTCGTCACGACCGACGCAGAGTGGCGCCCTCTCCGTGGTTGGGACCGCACGCACGAGTTCGACGCTGCCTACGAATTGGTCGAAACGATCTTCGGCGGCCACAGCGCCCGCGTCAGCGGCGTCGATGATCACCTGGAAAACGGCGTCTACAGTTTCCAGTATCACCCCGAACTGGCTCGCGACCCGTCCGTGAACGACGGCAAGGGCGCACTCGACTATCTGCGCTATGCAATCAACCTGGCCGAGCGGAGCAACTTCTGGATCGCGAGTCAGCGCGACTTGTACCAGCGTATGGCCGACTATGAGGAACTCGTCTTCTGTGTGCGAGATGGTGGTCAAGAGTTGACGGTGACAAACCCGACCGCAAGGGGCATCTCAGGGATGGTTGTCGAGCAACGGCGTCCGTTCGGCAGCGTCTGGGACGGCGCCGAAGAACTGGTCCACGTCGTGAAGAACGCATTTGTCACGGTCCCGCCCCTGGAGCCGGGCGCGCAGGTGACGCTCCGCTTCCAGACGGAGATGCCGGATGCACCGCTGGTCAGGCAGCCAAGCAACAAGGGGCTGACTGTTCTCGACGCCCGCCGCGATCCCGAGAGCGGGGAGACCCGCATCGTGGTGAGCGTGTGCCGCACGCAGCCGCTATGTGTCAAAGGCGTTGACCCCGATGGCGTCTATCGTGTGCAAATAGATAACGATCCGGCCCGCGACCTGGCGCCCCGCTCCGTGCACAGTATCCAGACACTGCTTAGTGAACAGGCCGAGAGTTCCGTGGCTCCCGGTCTTCGCGCGCCGACGCCCGGCATGCTGAGGTTCCTCGACCTGCAGATCGTGGGCGATGATGACCGGTTCGTGGAGCGGACCATCCGTATCAACCAGCTTACGTCTTCGGAGGCGGACGCGGCCAAGGCGGCCATTGCGGCCGCGATCCCGGCTCACACCGGGCGGGTCACCTAACGCAGGGACATCCCCACGGCGTGGGCGGGGATTAAGCAGACCCTAAAGTCAGCCGCAAACAAGTTCACACTGAGCACCGTCAGGAGCGCTGCAATACCTGGGAATTGGGCGACCCCATCCCACTGGTAGCGACAGTGATAATGGAGACCTAGCAAAACAGACTCAAGTTGCCTCGCCACCCAGATATGCCACTTTGATCCGCGGATCGGCGATCACCTCGGCTGCCGGACCAGCCATGAATATGCGGCCGAGTTCCATGACGATACCGATGTCGGATATCTGCAGGGCACCGTGCGCGTTTTGCTCCACGACCATTACGGTCAAGCCCCTACCGGGCAGCTCGGCAATCGTCTCAAAAATCTGATCCTGATTGGCTGGCGACAGGCCGAGCGATGGCTCGTCGAGCAGAAGCAATTTCGGCCTGGCCTCCAATACCATGGCGATTTCCAGGATTTGCTGCTCTCCGCCGCTGAGATTGCCGGCCAACACGGAGAGTTTCGCTTTGAGCAGGGGAAACTGCACCAGCACCCGCTCGATGGAATCGGCCACGGCTGAACCGCGCAGAGTATAGGTGCCGAGCTCGAGGTTTTCGCGCACCGTCATCAGCGGGAAATTACAGCGGCCCTGAGGCACAAAACCGATACCGAGCTTCAAGCGTTCTCTGGGCGCCAGTCGTTCGATTGACCGGCCAAAAAAGCGCACGCTGCCGCCGAAATGCCGATTCAGTCCGTAAACGGCACGCAGCAGCGTGGATTTTCCGGCTCCGTTCGGGCCGATCACCGTGGTGATGCTCCCCACCGGGATGGCAGCGGCGAAATCCACCACTACCGGCTCGTCGGTGTAACCGACCGACAGCTGGTCGAGCTCCAGGATGATGTCGTCAGCGGTCATGTCAGACACGGCGCTGATCCAACTCGGCGGCGCGTGTCTGGCCGAGATAAGCCGCAATCACGTGCGGGTCGCTGCGGATCAAACCGGGCGGCCCGTCGGCGATCTTGCAGCCGGATTCCAGCACGATCACGCGACGACACAGCGACATGATGAAATCGATGTTATGTTCGATGAGGACCAAAGTTACCCCCTCAGCATTTAGCTTGTGGATTACCTGCTCGATGTGCCGAATCATCGTCGGGTTGACACCAGCCACTGGTTCGTCGAGCACGACCAGCTTCGGCCGAGCCATCATACTGGCGGCAATGGTGAGCAGCTTGCGCTGACCGTAGGACAGGATCGCCGCCGGCGCATCGGTATAGTCGGCCAGACCGACCGTGGCGAGTAAGTCGCGGCCGCGCACCTCCGCCGCCGCTTCCGATCGGCGCAAGCGGGAGCCGCGACCGAGTGCCTGCAGCCACCCGACTCCATCGTTTTCCTGCACCGCGACGCAGAGATTTTCCAATAGGGTCAGTTCGTCGTAGGCGCGCACAGCCTGGAAGGTGCGGGTCAAGCCGGCGCGCGCAATCCGGTGCGGCGGCAGGCCCGTCATCTCATGGCCGTCGAGGAACCATTGCCCGCCGTCGGCCGGCTGGAAACCGCTGATACAGTCGATAGTCGTACTTTTGCCTGAGCCGTTCGGGCCGATCATCCCAACCACGGCCCCGGCCTCTACCTCAAATGATAAATTGTCGACCGCAGTCAACCCCAGGTAGCGCTTGCTCAGGCCCCTAACCTCAAGTATGGACGCTGGCTCCGTCATCGCGACACCAAGCGCGGCCGCCGCCAGCGCGCAACGCGGCGGCGGTCGAGCCAACTACCCAGACCGCCGGGAAACAGCAGCATGGCCGCGATCAACACGACGCCGTACAGCACCATACGAAGATCGGTAGTGAAGCGCAACAGGTCGGGGACGACGGTGAGCACGGCACTGCTCAGCAGCACGCACCAGAAACTGCCCGGGCCGCCGATGATGACCATGATCAGCATCGTTTCAGTGTAGTAGAAGTCGAAGATCGAGGGGTCGACAATCGTAAGGTAGAACACGAATAGGCCGCCGACGATGCCGGCGAGCAGCGCCGAGAGCGTTATTGCCAGCAGCTTGTAGCTCAGCGGGTTGATGCCCTGCGACTGGGCCAGCGGTTCGTTCAACTTGATCGCCCGCATGGCGCGACCGAGCCGCGAGGTAACGACCAGGTAGATCGTCGCATGTGCGACAACGGCGAAGCCGAGCAGCAGATAGTAAAAGTCGGAAGGTTGCGCGAACCGCCAGTGCATTCCGCCGGGCAGGTTCATGGTCGGAATCGGCAGGCCGGGAATACCCATCGCCCCCCGGGTCAGCGACACCCAATCCAGCGCGACAATCATGCACAGCAGTGCGAAGCTGAGACTGACGATCACAAACGCATGACGCGACAGCCGCAACGAAGAATAGCCGATCACGAGGCCGACCAAAGCGGCAAGCGCGCCCCCTGCCGTCGCGCCGGCCCATAAGGACCAGTCTTGCTCCACCACCAGCAGCGCCGCCGTGTAGCCGCCGATGCCGAAAAACCCGACCTGGGCAAAGGAGAGCAACCCGGTATAGCCGTATACCAGGTTCAATCCACCTGAAAGCACGGAGAGGGTGGCGAAGCTGACCCCTAGCGCCAGCACATATTCATTGCCGGTCAAATTCGGGATCGCGAACAGCGTGGCGACACTGAGCAAGACCAATAGCGCACGTAGCCTACCCGTGGTCATACTCTGACCCCGCGTCCAAACAGGCCCTGGGGCCGCAGCAGCAGAACAGCGATCATGGAGATGAAAGCGAGCGCATCGCCCATGACCAGCGGTAAAAAACCGCCGGCCAGGCTTTCCAGGATTCCCAGCGCTACTGCGGCAATGGCGGCGCCGGAAATATGGCCCAGGCCTCCGATAATGATGATGGCAAAGGCTTTGAACACGAAGCTGAAGCCCATCAGGGGATGCACTGCATAGACCGGGGCAAGTGCCGCGCCGGCAAGACCCGAGAGCCCGATGCCGATGGCCACCGCCAGCCGCGAAACGGCGCGCGGGTCGATTCCGACCATCAATGCGGCATCACGGTTTTGCGCCACGCCGCGCATCGCCTTGCCGACACGGGTGTGATAGAGGATCAGGTAGAGCGCCCCGAAGGCGACCAGGCCCAGACCCAATGCGAACAGACGCGAGAGCGGAAGGCGCAGTTCGCCAACGATGATGTTGCTGTAGCTCAGGCTGCTCGAGATCATCTTCGGCGTTGTGGTGAACAGAAACACGGCGCCGTTCTGCAGCACCATGGACAGTCCGAGCGTCAACAGGATGCTGCGTTCAAAGCTTTCGCCGCTCAGCGACACCAGCAGCGCCTCGTAAAGTACATAGCCCAGGCTTAGCGCCACGGCGGTAACGATCAGAATGGTCGGCCAATAACTGATCCCCGCGTTCATGGTGAGAAAGTAGGCGAGCATGGCGCCAAGCATGTAAAACTCACCATGAGCGAAGTTGACGATCTCCAGGACGCCGAAGATCAGCGACAGCCCCATCGCGACCAGTGCATAAATTACACCGATCACAATTCCGTTCAGCAACAACTGCATATAGAAACTCAGGTCCATTCAACACCCGATCCTGTGCGGGACGGCCCGCCGCCGATGGAGCGACGTAGCTCGCGCGCCGCCACTCTCGTATGGGGCCGGAAGACTTCGCGCCAGGATTTCGATACGTTATCAGGTCTTGCTCATCCCCACGACCACGACCTTGCCACCCTGGATTTCAAAAATGACCGCGTTGTTGTGTATCAGATTATGGGCGTCGAACTCGAGGACGGTGCCGAGGATCGACTGATATTTGGTGGTAGCCAGGGCATCGCGTATGGCCGCCGGACTGGCGTTGCCGGAGCGCCTGATGGCATCAATCAGTATCTTTATCGTTTCGTAGGACTCGAAGCTGATCAGCATCGGCGCTACGTTATACTTCTTCGTAAAGGCTTCGACAAACGTCTTGTTGGCAGGAGTATCGACCGACGGATCCCAAGGTTGAACCGAGGTGGTGCCATCCAGAAACCCGCTCTCCATGATTTCCTTTGGCACCTGGTCCACCAGCACACGGCCGGTCAGCGGAACGCCGCCGCCGAAGCTGTACCACTGGCGTATCATATTCTGGAAATCGGCGGCGATGGCATAGAGCGCAAGCAGGGCGGGTTTCTTCGCCTTGATCTTGGTGAGTACCGGCGTGAAATCGGCAGTGCCTTTCTGGAAGAAATCCACCATGACGAGTTCCTGGTTGCGTTTCTTCAGCGCGGCCTCCAGCCCGGACGACCCGGCGCGGCCGAAATCGGTGTCCTCGCCAAGAAAGGCGATATTGTTGGCTTTGCCATCTTTGTCGAGCCAGCCGATCAGTGCATCCAGCATGATGGCATCAGTCGGATTCACCTTGAAGGTCCACTTGTTGCCGCCGACGCCGGATTTTTCGGCAATCGATGTCGCCGAAGCGTTGGCCACAATAAACGGCACGCCGGCCCGTTCGATGAGCGGCATGATTGCCAGCGCCGCCGAGCTGCATAGCCCGTCGTAGATGGCGACGTATTTCTTTTCGGCGAGCATCTGGGTGACGCTCTTGACTGCCTCGGCAGGATTACAGCGATTGTCCTGGAACTCGATCTCTATCTTGCGCCCGAGCGCGCCTCCTTCGGCATTGGCTTCCGCTATGGCCATCTCGGCGCCCCAACGCGAATGCTGGCCGAAGTGTGCGACGCCGCCTGTCAGCGGTGCGGATCCGCCGATGACGATCGACCCGGTTTGTGCCTGAACGGCTCCTACGGATACCAGAAAGGCGAAAGCCACAGCCACAACAGTCAGACGCATCTTGAACATGCCAATCCCTTTTTTTCTGGTGGTGTATTTTGATTGCAGCAACATCCTATCATCCAACTTTAAATTCTTGATCATGTCGATCCCCCCTTTTCCGTTGGTGTATTTTATTTGCAGCAGCATTCTGGCGATAAGAACTTCCTCTTTTCGCCTCGGAGGATACGGGATCTGTAATTTTGTGTCAAGGGGAAAGTGGCTACAACATCTGTGGGGTAAGGCAGGATGGGGGTTAGAGGTTTTTCAACGAGATGGCTTGAAGAGGATTCAGGTCTTCTAACTTACATTTCGTATAAGGATTGTCGCTTGTACATTCGCCATACCTCGGCAGCATTCAATAAGTGGTATTACGCGTTAAACATGCTCGATTTCAGTGTGGTCGGAAATTTCTGAATTCGTGGTGCATAAGTCATGAATTGAAAGTTTGTGAATGTCATCATTTCCGGTGAGGCGGGCAAAATCTTTGAGCTCTTCAGTGGAAACCCGCAGAAAGTTTTCAAGTTGTCCGGCGGCCTGGTCGATGTCCAGGCGACGGCGCAATTCGGGATCCTGTGTGGCGATTCCCATCGGGCATTTGCCTGTATTGCACACCCGGTACTGCTGGCAGCCGATGGCGATCAGCGCTGAAGTGCTGATGGCCACAGTATCGGCCCCAAGGGCCAGGGCCTTGGCAAAATCCGAAGAAATCCTTAAGCCCCCCGTAATCGTCAGACTGATATCTGTGGCGGCATTCTGATCCAGATATTTTCGAGCCCGATATACCGCAAACAGGGTGGGGATGGAGGTGCTCGCCTTGACAAATTTGGGTGCCGAACCGGTTGCCCCGGCTCTGCCGTCTATTGTGATAAAATCCGGTCCCGCAAAAACTGCAAACTCAAGGTCGTCCTCGATGTTTCCAGCCGCCAGTTTAATGCCAACCGGCTTTCCGCCGGACGTCTCTCTGAGCCAATCCACCCGGTTTTTTAAGTCCTCCTTGTTGCGGATATCCTTAAAATGGGACGGGCTGATGATATCTTCGCCCTCTTTGAATCCCCGGAGCCGGGCGATTTCCGATGTCACCTTCTTGCCGGGCAAATGCCCCCCCAGTCCCGGTTTGGCGGACTGTCCGATCTTGATCTCAATGGCATCCACTTTTCTGAGGTTTTCCTCATTGACACTATATTGATTGGGAACATACTCAAATATATAGCGGTAGGCGGCATCGAATTCTTCCGGCAGAATGCCTCCTTCGCCCGAACAGATGAGTGTTTTCAGCGCTGCGCTGCCTTTCGCCAGCGCAGTTTTGGCCTCTTTCGAAAGCGCGCCAAAGGACATGTGCGAAATATAAATCGGTGTTTCGATAACCAGCGGTGTCCCGGCGCCAGGGCCGATGACGGTTTTGGTGTTGACCGGCTCCTCGTGATAGAGCGGAAACCGGGCCAGCTGCGCTCCTTTGATGAGGACTTCGTCCCATGAAATGACAGGCTCCTTGGTGCGCATGGGTTCATCCATGGTCCGGCTGCTGCGGGCAATCTCTTGAATATCAGCAAAATAAGGCTCAGCCTCGGCCATGGTTTTCTGGAGATCGATCAGAGCAGGGGCATCTGTCTCTTTTTGCACCAGTTCATCGATCGGCGCCGGCGCAAATTCGGCCGCATCCGTCTTTGAAAAATAATTTTTGGCAGAATCGCAGACCGGACAGACCCACTCGTCGGCAAGGCCATCCCACTTTTGGCTGCTTTTTTCTTCGTCGTGCACATATTCACAGACACTGCATATGTATTTTGCCATATTCCCCCCTCTAAACATCCAGGTTGGCCGGTTCGTAATACTCCCGCGGGTGCTTGCAGTAAGGGCACCGCTTGGGCGGTTCAAGGCCTTCATGTGCATACCCGCAAATGCTGCATTTCCATTTGATGGGCGCATCCCGTTTAAACACGTTGCCGGCTTCGACCATTTCAAGGAGCTTTTTAAAGCGGTCGTAGTGCTGCCTTTCAATCTTGGAGATCTGCCGAAACAGAATCGTGGCAGCCCGGTTGCCTTCGACTTCAGCCTCTGTTGCATACCGGGGATACATATCTTCGGATTCATACTGCTCACCGTTGACCGATGCTTTCAGGTTCGTCAGGGTATCCCGGTCACCCATCAACAGCTTGAGCTCTTCCATGGCATGGTATTTTTCATTTTCGGAAATTTCTTCAAAAATTTTGGCAATATATCGATAGCCTTCTTTTTTGGCCATTTCCGCGAAATACGAATACCGGTTGCGGGCAAGAGATTCACCGGCAACCGCTGCCTTTAGATTTTCGTCGGTCTTGCTCATAGAATCCATCTCCTAATTAATCCGCCCTGAAAAATAGCTCATTCAGGATTTAAGTTAGTTTTTTTAAAGCTGAAGAAAATTGTCAGATCGAAGCTGCCGCGGAATAATTACTTAATGCTGCGCGTATTTTAAGACTATATAAGCTCCGGGTCGGTCATGATTTCCAGCATTGCCGGCCCGTCATGAACAAACAGCTTTTTGAGAGCCGCCGGAAGCTCATTTTTTTCGGTTATCCGGATTCCCAGTGCGCCGCAATTATCAGCATAGCAGGAAAAATCAGGATTATGCAGCGAGGTGGACCACACCGTTTTTCCTTCGGTGTTTTGCTCTTTTGTGATTTTGCCAAGCTCCTTGTTATTGAGCAGGATGTGTTTAATTGGAATGTTGTACTTGACGGCTGTCGTCATCTCGGCCATATACTGGCCGAACCCTCCGTCCCCGGTCACGGCGACTATCGGTCTGTCCGGAGCAGCTGCCCAGGCCCCGATGGCCGCAGGATAACCATATCCGATGGACCCCAGGTATCCCGACATTAAAACTGACTGCGCCCGGCATTCAAAATAGCGTCCAAAGGAATACGTATTATTGCCGACATCAACCGCAATAACGGCATTATCCGGTATTCCCCGGGTCATGGCGGCAAAAACTGCCGCTGAATTTAATCCCTTACCGCGGTTTTGCTCCTCCCGATTCCGTTTTTCCGCGCGCCACTGCGCCCATTGGTCGGCCACTTCGTTTCTGCGATCGGCTTTTGATTCGCCTTTAGCCAATTCATTTTTCATCAGATCTACGGTAACGCCGATGTCGCCCCAGATGGGAACCGTGACAGCATGAAATTTGCCCAGAATCATGGGATCTAAATCAACTTGAATCGTCGGCGTATTTCTGCTGATTCCCGTGTGCTTGGCAAACGAAGCACCCAGCACGATCAGCAAGTCCGACTCTTTCATGAACCAGCTGGATACCGGTGTTCCGCTCAGCCCCAGGACACCGCAACCTAATGGATGATCATCCGCGATCAGCCCTTTGCCCTTAAACGTGGTGATAACCGGCAAGTTAAACCGTTCCGCAAAATGAACAATGGTATCCATGCAGAAACGGGCGCCATGCCCAACGATAACCACCGGCCGTTTTGAACTGCGGAAGAGATCAACCGCTTTGTGGAGAGATTCTGTCGGCGGGATAACATCACGCACCGGTAGCCTGCCGCACGGCCCGGACGCAACGGCATCCGACGGAACAGACATTTCCTGCACTTTATTCGGAAAGATGAGTTGGGCAACATCTCGCTGTAAAATGGAATTTTTAAGAGCCAGGTTTACCAATTCGGCATGGTTGCTCGATTCGAGCACGGTTTGACTCCAACAACTGACACTGTCAAAGGCAGCTGCCAGATCGACTTCTTGAAAAGCCCCCGGTCCTAAAAACTGCAGATCCACCTGGCCGGTTAAAGCCAGAATGGGCACTCTATCCAGTTTGGCATCCCACAAGCCGGTCAATAGATTCGTGGCACCCGGACCCGCAATAGCCAGGCAGGCAGCCGGATGCCCTGACAGTTTGGCATAGGCCGAAGCGGCAAAAGAGGCCGCGCCTTCATGCCGGACGCCGATAAAATTCAACTCGCCGCTTGCACAATGACGGCGGATTGCATCAGCCAATCCTAAATTAGAATGCCCCACCATGCCGAAAACATATTTTATTCCCCAGTTAACCATCGTGGCGACCATCAGGTCGGTCACGGTCGCAACGGTCGGTTTCTGCAGATCGGCGATGGGTGTTGCAGCATCATCCGCAGCGGAGGCTGGCGGTTCGACCTCCGCATCCGGATGGCTGCCCTCAACCGGTTTGAACATGGATTTCGGAGAATCGCAAACGGGACATACCCAATCGTCCGGCACAAGATCCCATTTTAGGCCTTCTTTATCCTCATCATAAACGGTGTCGCAAACGACACAATTATAAACAGCCATATTGTTTCCTTAGAAGTCTAAGTTGGCCGGTTCATAGTACTCTTTGGCGTGCTTGCATGACGGACATTTGGGCGGCGGCTCGTTGCCTTCGAAAACATATCCGCAGACACCGCATTTCCACTTGATCGGCTCTTGGCGCTTATACACGGTGCCGGCTTCGACCATGTCGAGCAGTTTTTTATAGCGCGCGCGGTGATGCGCTTCGATTTTGGCCACCTGTTTGAATGCGATGGCGGCAGCCTGTTCGCCTTCTTCTTCAGCATCTTCTGCAAATCCCGGGTACATGCTTTCGACTTCGTAGTCTTCACCGCCAAAAGCCTCTCTTAAATTAGCGGCAGTGTCCCCGATACCATCCAGCAGCTTGAGATGATCTTTGGCATGCCGTTTTTCATTATCGGCGGTCTCGTCAAAGATTTTGGCAATGTAATGATAGCCTTCTTTCCTGGCCACTTCGGCAAAATAGGTATACTTGTTTCGCGCCTGGGATTCACCTGCAAAAGCCGCTTTCAGATTGTCTGTCGTTTTGCTCATTTTTTTTCTCCTCTTTTTTTGGGTTGATATTCTATTAGGGGCCTCGCCCCTATGCCGTGTGATTGGAATGTTGGAATTCTTAAATCATTAATTATGGATCTACTGACGACAATCCTTGCAAATACCTTTGAGAATCACGCGTTTGCTTACGACCTGGAATTGTTCGTAAACTCCATCCGGGACTGCCAGTTTATCATAGGCCCGGCTGTAAAAGTCGAGTATTTTGCCGCATTGCGAGCAATGAATATGATGGTGGTTTGTCACATTCGGGTCGAATCGCTTGGCTCCTCCAAAAGTCTCGACAACCTCCACAATGCCGATTTTTGCGAAAGTCAGAAGGGTGCGGTTCACGGTGTCGAAGGAAATGTTCGTATATTCTTTTTTTAGGATCTGATAAATGGTGTCAGCTGCGGGATGGGTGTCCGAATTTAAAAGCTCCCGATAAATCGCAATCCGTTGGGGCGTAATTTTAAGGCGATGCTCCCGACAGATCTGGGTGAACTCCTGGATATTATCAATCCGGCTACCTGTTTGCATAATTATCTTAAATAATATTGACTCTTATTTGTCAAACATTTTTTGCCCCGGAATCTAATTCTGGTGGATTTTTTTTTGGCAAGGCCTGGTAAGGATTAATAGCGATTATAAAGCCATGCCCAAAGCGGATTATATGTCTTTTGCCCGCCTGAGGTTTACAAGCCTTGGCGGCGGTTGCAAGGGGGGTATTGAAGACCACTTCTAATCAGTTTGGCAAGAATTACGGCTTGCGTACAGACCTAAGTTGATCAATAAATCGTTCGCCCTTTTCGATAAGCTCATCGTGGTCTTCGGGCGCACTCATATTTTCCATTATTTGTGCGGTATATTGTCGCAGGAATTCTTCGGCCTTAGGGCATCCTCTGCTCTGCCATTTTTCTAATCTGATGTGCGGCCAGACCACATCGTCCTGGGGCAATTTCCGGCAATTTTTTATCGTCGATTCAGCCGTTAAAAAATTGCCACCCGGCCCGGCTGATTTGATCTCCTCCAGGATTCCCGAATCATCCATTAACGAAAAACCTTTTTCGAATATGCGCACTTTGCGAATTACCTCATTGGCATAAACAAGAATAGCCGGAGAAAAAACTACCGAAAAAAAGCTGCCGCCGACAAATGGTGCAAGGCCGACCTTACCCAGACAACTTGTCAGGTGATTCATCCAGTGCAAGTCGCTGGCAAACAAATCGGCTCCCCAACCGTTGCCGTTGGCCGAGGTCCCGCAGTGCGGCAGCCCGTAAAATGCCATTAGTTCTGCGCAGGCGAGATTAAGGACCAAGCTTTGAGGGGTGTATCGGTTAACCATGTCCTTCATATCAAAAGTCGCCGGGAAGCTGCCCAAAATGATTGGGGTTCCTTCTTTGACCAATTGGCTGAAAACCAGACCTGCCAGGAGCTCGGCATTCTGCAGGGCAATTGTGCCGGCCGCTGTGATAGGTGTCGATGCACCGGACATGCCGTAGTTGCTAAAAATAATAGGCAAGCCGCGTTCTATGGCTGTAACCATTTTATCGGTGGTGCCCTCGTTCAGAATCAGCGGTGACAAGGGATTTAAGTACGGTATAGCAAAAGGCTGGGTAGACATTTCACCCGTCAGATGTTCTACTAGATCAAGTACAGCGGGAAAGTCTTGTTCTTCAGAAACTAACAACACCAGCGGTTTGATGGTATTGGCGGTCATTTCAAGACTGCCGTAAAGATCGGCAATTTTCGGTGAGATGTCCTGCAGAATTCCGATGGTGGAGACAAAGTCAAAATAGGACAACGATTGGCTGAGTCTGGCGCTAATCTCCATATGTTTGCGGGTGAACGGTTCAACCATATCCGTCGTCGGGTCCTGGTAGTATAAATTTGTGACGCCGACCCCGAAACGGGTCGGCGACTTTGGTAAACCTCCCAGACGAAAGGCATGCTGACCGAGCCGGTTGTAGATGTCCACAAAGGAAGGTGCAGATTGCAGAGCGCCGGCCACGAGATCGGCCGGTATATTCACAATATTATCGCTGTTTGATTTGCACCCGGCTTTGACAAAGATGTCCCTGGCGCGCGCCGAGTCCACCCGAACACCGACTGACGATAGAATCTCCAACGACTGTGCGTGAATATATTCGATCTGCTCCTGGGCCAGAACATTGATACGGGGCAAAACATCGGGAAGTTGATCAGCCATGGCAACAACTCCTGTGTGATTGGTTTGATGGAAAACCCTGAATTATATGTGAAGAATATTATATATTTTAACCTGGGAACCGATAAACACCAAGATAATTATTTGATATTTAGAGAGGGTCTTTTTTTTTATCCAACCAAGTCCAACGGATACCAAACTGAGGCTCTATAAATGAAATATTAGGGATATTCAAGAGATAAGTGTGAGTTGGGTTCAGAGGTTCATTATTGTTGATTTTCAGTCACCTCTTTGTTAGAAGGTGGAGGCAATTATTCTTATAGACCCTAGCCCGGACAAGACGGACCCCAACAGGTTGGAATAACCATTTTGATTCTGATTAACTGCTTAGGTTCTCTAGCAAATGCCTAAAATGTCAAAAGTGCCTAAAATGCCTAAAATTAAGGTGTTCCGTCTATTGAATAAAAAGTTTTTGCATTAAATGCAAAGAATGCGCTATTAAGACTCTAATTGCCGGAACCTAATACGGAGAGGATGGGAAAAATGTCAGATAAAACGTTAGCGGAAGCCGCCCAAGCTATTACCAACGGGGATGCCGAAAAAGCGGTCGATTTGGCCAAACGGGGATTGGACGAAGGCATAGAACCATTGAAGCTATTGGACCAGGGGTTTGTTCCCGGTATCAACGAGGTCGGTGATCTCTTTAGCAAAGGCAAGCTTTTCATTCCGATGCTGATTAAATCGGCCACTGCAATGGAAAAAGCAACGGAGATCATCAATGCCGCCATTCCCAAGGGCGAGGAGGTTGCCCAGGGTCGGGTCGTTCTGGGAACCGTGCAGGGCGATGTGCACGACATCGGAAAAACCATTGTGGTGGCCCTTTTTAAAGCCAATGGTTTCGAGGTGCTGGATCTCGGCCGGGATGTTCCCAATGATAAGATCATCGAAGAAGCTGAAAAATTTGGTGCGGACGTCATCGGCACCAGCACGCTTTTAACTACCACCATGGTGCTCCAGAAAGAGCTGGAAGAAGAATTGAAACGTGCGGGTATAAGGGATAAATATAAAACGATCATCGGCGGCGCGCCGGTGACCCAGCGCTGGGCCGATCGCATCGGAGCCGATGCCTATGCCCATGACGCCAGCGATGGGGTTAAAAAATTGAAGGCGCTATTAAAGAAAGGCTGAATTGCTAAATCGAGGCGTTTTCTCTGAATCGCCGGACACAATTGATATCTATGCCAAGGAGTTCGGCGATATTAAATTTGGCTTCCATGCATTTGGCAGATCCGCCGCGCGGGTGCAATACCCCCAGCTTCAAGTCCTCACGCACTTCGTTCATTATGATGGGATCGGTCAGATCGGGGACCGATACCTGAAGTTTGTCCGCCACATATTTTTTAGCTTCAGCGAGTTTCATGCCCTTGGAAATTTGCATGCGAGCCACCAGATCTCCAGCAGCTCTCATTCCGCCCATTCCCGAGGCAATCGCGTGGGTGACGGCCATACCGAGCGGGTCGCCCACGCCCACCTACAATCCGTCCAATCGGCAAATCTCAACCATGGCCTTTGATGCCCGTGATGCCGCATCCAGCGGCGGATGATCGTGGACGGTCATGGCCCCGACGCCCATGCCCATGTTAACATGCACCGGAATCTCGGCAACCTCACAGCAGGCTTTCATGAAAGTGACGGCCCGCGCCACATTCCACGGTGTTGATTTGTTCGTATTGGTGTTGCAGACCGGTCCGAAAATTCTGACGCCGGCTTTTTGGGCTACTTTAACCTGATCGTGCGGATACAAACCGGCCAGCCGGACGCCCTCAAAGGTCAGCTCACTGTGCATCCCTAAAATGAATTCTCCCGCCATGCCGAATTCAACGCATATACCAGGGTACTTTTCAGTCAGCTTCCGGGTTGCAATCAAGCCGGCCAATACATCGGCATCGCCGGCGGCTCCCACTGTGTCCAGGATAATGGCATCGGCACCCGACTCATACATGGCCGAGGACACATAAACGATGTCGTTAACCGCGGCCCCGACAGCAGCTTCATAGGAGGCCATGGCTTCTTCAATTTTTCCCCGGGGCAGCAGCTCGGAAGGATTCGGGAACGGACCGTCCGGTTGCGTATATATTCCCAGGTTCGGCATGGCGCCGTAAAAAATGGCAGCCGTCGTAACCGACAGGGCCTGCTCAAGGAGCGGCTGCTCATAGGTTACGATGGGTTTGATCGGCTTGAAACTGTAGTCCACATGCCCCATTTCGAGGGTATCCGCCCCCAGCAGCTTCTCATAAATCTGGAGGCACTGAACGCGGTCCACATTGACCTGTGCCCGTCGCATTTTAATCGGTGTGCCATCGTAGGATAGCACCACTTCTTTGCCCGATTCGACGCTGACAAAACGATGCGGCGAGCTGAAAATATCAAAAAGATGATTCAGCTCCTCCTGCGACAATACCGGTATTTCGCCACATTCGGCCGCGTCTTCGGTCCCTTCGGTCAGATCGCGCCGAAGTTCGCTTTCGCTAAGTTCAACCCGCGTACCATCACCATATCGCGTTTGGATCATCGTATTATCCTTATTTTCATTAAACCAATTTTATCAATTATCCCTCAAGTTGCTACTTTGCAACCTTATCCTTAAATCGCCTCACGCAGGCGATGTCGATATCCAGCAACTCCGCAATTCTGAACTTGGCTTCAATTCCTTTGGCGCATCCCGGCAGGGGGGTCATGGCACCAATCTGCAAATCATCCCGGACTTCCGTCATAATAACCGGGTCGGTCAGGTCGGGGACCGACACCCCGAGTTTGGCGGCCACGTATTCTTTGGCCTGCTTAATTTTCATGCCCCGGGTCATTTGCATTCGAGCAACCAGATCTCCGGCAGCTCTCATTCCGCCCATTCCCGAAGCATGTGCATGCGTGAGGGCCATTCCAAATGGGTCCCCCACGCCAACCTACAATCCATCCAGGCGGCAGATTTCAACAATGGCCTTGGAAGCCCGCGATACCATGTCGATCGGTGGGTGATCGTTGACCGTCACCGCTCCGACTCCCATGCCCATGTTGACATGGACGGGAATTTGTGCCTCATTGCAGCAGGCTTTTACGAACGTGATGGCCCGTGCAAGATTCCAGGGGCATGATTCAGACGTGTTTGTATTGACTACCGGACCGAAGATCGTTACCCCGGCCCGCTGGGCAAGTTTGACTTGATCGTGCGGATACAAACCCGCCAGGCGGACGCCGTCATATTCGAGTTCACTGTGCATTCCCAGGACGAACTCGCCCGCCATACCCAGTTCAATGCAGATATCGGGGTAGCGCTCCTTCAGCTTTTGGGCGGCCACCAGGGCGGCAAAAAAATCAGCATCTCCGGCACCTCCGACTGTGTCCAGGTTCACGCCGTCCACCCCGGACGCGACCATTTTGTCGGATGCGTACAGCATGTCCTTAACGGCTTCTTCTGCTGCCGCTTCATAGGCGGCCTGGGCCTCCTCGATCTTGCCCCGGGGCAGCAGTTCAGCGGGATTTGGAAAGGGTCCGTCCGGTTGACTGTATAGGCCAAGATTCGGCATCGCTCCGTAAAAAAGCGGAATATGGGTGGTCAGCAAGGCTTGCTCCAGGATCGGCTGCTCCATGGTCACAATCGATTTAAGCGGTTTGAAGCTGTAGTCGATATGGCACAGCTCCATGGTGTCCGCCCCCAGGAGTTTTTCATAGATCTGCAGGGCCTGTATGCGGTCGACGTTTACCCCGACCCGGCGGATTTTCAGGGTACCGGCATCATAACTGAGCACCACCTCATTGCCGGGCTCGACACTGACAAAGCTGTAAGGAGCGCTGAATATATCGAATAGATGCTGCAACTCCTCTTTTGAAAGGGGCGGGACGTTTCCGCATTCCGCTGCATCGACCGTGCCGTTTTCCAGATCTTCTCTGAGTTCACCTTCGCTTAATTCAAGCGGTGTGCCATCGCCATACCGGGTCCTTATCTTGAGCATGATTGTTCCCCCTAACCCGGACAAGCCGGAATTGACTATTGAATATTCAATCAGTTGAAGATAGCGAAAATAGCCCGATACCATTTTTATGACACAAAACGCCCAAAAATAATTCCTAAAGGCCTAGCTCTTCTTCTGCCTCTTCAACAATCGCGCGCATTTTGGCCAGAACATCTTCGGGCAGCGGCTCCGGCCGGTGCGTCTCGAGTATCTGCCGGGCCTTTTCCGTGGCTCTTTGATGCAGGTCGGTGCTGCCGCCGGCTTGCCAGTCCTCCCGCATCCGGCGATCGATTAGTGCCGGCTGTGACTGCTCCTGCATGTGGTTGAAGGTGTGATCGTGGCCCAGGAAATCGTTTGCCGGGCCGACATCATGCATCACATCCACGGCAAGGGTTTCATCGTTGACCGGTATCCCCTGCAGAGAATACTTGATCATCCGGGCGAATTCGTTGTCCATTACCAGTTGGCCATAATCAATTGTCATGCCCATTTCGATCATCCCCAGGCCGTAAATCAGGTTGGCACCTGCCAACGCCGGTAATAGGCCGGTAAGGGTTTTTTCGTGACCGGACTGAGCATCACATAATTTGGAGTCGCCCTACCCACCGGCCACCCAGCTGGGCAGCAGATAGTAGGTCGACAACTGCGCGACCGCCGCATTGATCAGCGCGCATTCGGGGGATCCCACCGAAGCGGCGGCCCATCTCAGGTCCATCGCTGTCGTCGAACTGCCGTAGATGACCGGGGACCCTTTGCGGGTGAGCTGGTTAAGTACAATGCCTCCGAGAACCTCGGCATTATGATCCACCAGCGTACCGGCCAGAGTTGCCGGTGAGGACCCGCCTGCCATCGCCATGGACAGGACATTAACCGCCAGACCGGCACGGGCGGATTCCATAATAATCTCACAGCTTTCCCTTATCAGCTGCAACGGACTGACCGGGCATGTGATAAAGGAGATGATGGGACGTTCGCGGAGTTTGTCTTCGCCCCCGGCAATGGCGCCGGCCATCTTGACGATTTTTTTCAGCAGATATCCATCACCGGGCCCCATGAACCCGTGTTTGGTGGTATTTGACAACCAGGCTTCGGCATTGTGCAGCTGAACCGATTGCTGCGGCACATCACCGGCTCCCACGGCTCTCTCGTAGACGTCCACCTCACTTAAATAATCACAAATCTTAGCCGAATCAGCCACATCAGCTTTGGTGGTCTCCCGGAGTTCACCCGTATACGGATCTACAATAAAAACACCTTCGCCGAAATTGGTAAACCCAACCCGGTTGCTTTCCATGATGTAGTCGTTAGCGGGATTCCGTCCGGCCAGCACGAGTTTTGAAGGTGCCGAACGAATGGCATCTTCCACAAGGTAGGGCGGGATTTTGACGATACGTTTCTCTCGATCGACAACCGCCCCGCCGCCGCCAAATACATCGAGCGCCTCATCATCTCCTATAAAAAGGCCAGTTTTTTCGAGCACCTCAAGGGTCGCCAGGTGGATTTCATTCAGTTCATCATCCGTAAAGACCTGCAAGCGTAAGCCGCCGCTGAGTCTTTTGCCTGCATGTAAATTGCGTTTCAAGGCTTCACCTCCTTTTTTAGTACTATGAAAGAAAATATGTGGAAGAATTTGCTTGGTCAGTGCGTAATTATGTCTGAATTCATTTAGCATGTCAAGCTCGGCTGAGATGCCTGTTCAATGCAGCTAGGTTTCCTTAATTAAAGATCTGTTTCGCATTATTGATAGCATCTGCAACAAGATGATGGTATCATTCAATCTTATAATCGTGTGCGTTCACAGGTTCACGGTTCATCGTGCAGGGTTCCCTGTGATCCGGGGTAGGTACAAGTCCGGGCGACCCTGTTTTCAGCCGCCTGGACTCGACATCCTTACTGTATCCGGTTTGCCTCCGGGCCCATGAATCAATGGTTCAGATTGGATCTGATCCCGAACCTATTAACCGTAAGCCTTGAACCCTTGAACGGTTAAAATATAGCGGCATTTGATCTACCTGTTTCTAGCTTCAATAAAAATACTCTTGATTCAGGAGACTTGCTATGAGCGAACAAAAGAGAAGATTCATATTAATTTTGATTATGGCATTAAGCTGCCTGCTGGTTGCCGGGATAACAATTGCTTCCTTATACAATGCGGCCATTAGCGAAGAACAGGAGCGGCTTGTTGAAACGGTTCAAAGCCAGGCCCGCTTGATAGAGGCCGTAGCCGAATTTGATGCTATTCACATCAATTCTGCTGCTGCCGGTGGTGCAAGGGCGGCTACCATGAGTCAAATAATAGCGGCCCATAAAAAATATGAGCATTCCGGCAGGACAACCGAGTTTACCCTGGCCCAAAAAAATGGGAAAGCTATTAATTTTCTGCTAAGGCACAGGCACGGTGGCTTCGAGCATCCCCAACCGATCGCTCTTGACTCAAAGCTAGCCGAACCGATGAGGCAGGCCTTGCAGGGGCGCTCTGGAACGATTGTGGGTATAGATTACCGTGGGGAGAAGGTGCTGGCAGCTCATGAGCCGGTTTCAGTATTAGACCTGGGAATTGTGGCTAAGATTGATTTATCTGAGATTCGGGCTCCGTTTGTCAAAGCCGGTGTGGTTGCCGGGCTTTTAGGTGTCGTCGTGATCTTAATCGGGGTAACCTTATTTCTTCGCATCACCAATCCGATGATTCAGCTGCTGGAGGATCACAACATTGAACTGGAGAGCGCCAATAATAAGCTAATGCAAGAAATAGATGAGCGCAAACGGGTTGAGGATGCGTTACGTGAAAGTGAAGCAAAATATCGTCTTTTGGTGGAAAATGCCAATGACGCAATATTTATTCTTCAAGATGGACAAATTAAATTTTTCAATCAGCAGGCCAGGCAAATCGGGAAATATCTGGCGCTTGATTTAGACAGGATCTCTTTTGCTGAACACGTTCATCCTGAAGACAGGCAAATGGTAATTGACCGGTACTTCAGACAGCTGGAAGGTGCAGCGCTGCAAAGTACCCATGCATTCAGACTGATTGGTAAACAGGGTCAAATTATGTGGGCAGAACTCAATTCCGTCTTAATCGATTGGGAAGACGGTCCGGCAACCCTGAATTTTTTACGAGATATAACTTCACAAAGACAATTGGAACAGCAATTTCAATTTTCTCAAAAAATGGAGGCCATAGGTACCCTGGCCGGCGGAATCGCGCATGATTTTAACAATCTTCTCATGGGCATCCAGGGCAGGGCGTCCCTGATGTTGCTGGATACGGATCCTGTCCATTCCTTTTTCAAGCATCTCAAAGAGATAGAGAGCTACGTCATGCGAGCGGAAAAGCTCACCAAACAGCTATTGGGTTTCGCCCGAGGAGGAAAATATGAGGTCAAACCAGCGAATCTGAACAAAATAATTGAGAGAAGTTCCCAGATGTTTGCCAGGACGAAAAAGGAAATCTCCGTATCCAAAAATTATCAAGCCAAGGTTTGCACGGTTGAGGTCGATCAAAGTCAGATTGACCAGGTATTATTGAATATCTTGGTCAATGCATGGCAAGCCATGCCTGGAGGAGGGCAGCTTTATATCCAGACGGAAGACGCAATACTCGACGATAATTTCGTTAAAGCACACGGTGTCCAACCCGGAGAATATATTAAGATCTCGATAACGGATACCGGTATCGGAATCGATGAAGAAACTGCCAAAAAAGTATTTGATCCGTTTTTTACCACCAAGGAAAAAGAAAGAGGAACCGGGCTTGGCCTGGCTTCTGCCTATGGAATCATCAAAAATCACGATGGGATCATTACCGCAGAAAGCGCCGAAGGGCAGGGCGCGACATTTAAAATCTATTTACCGGCCTCTGCTAAGCCTGTCATTGACGAGCGTCAGGACGAACAAAAGATTCTGGCAGGATCAGAAGCAGTTTTGCTGGTAGACGATGAAGAGATGATTGTTGATGTCGCTGCTGAATTGATGAAGAAGATGGGCTATGAGGTTCTCACCGCACATCGGGGGAAGAAAGCAATAGAGATTTACAGGCATAACAAAGACCGAGTGGCGATCGTGATACTGGATTTGATTATGCCGGAGATGAGCGGCAGTGAGGTTTATGAAAGATTGAAGGAAATCAATCCAAATGTGAAGGTTCTTCTTTCCAGCGGTTATAGCTTGCAAGGCCTGGCGGCTGAAGTCCTGAAACGCGGTTGCAACGGTTTTATTCAAAAGCCTTTTAATACTAATGAGCTGTCAAATAAGATCAGGGAGGTTATAGCGGCATAGGGGTTAAATACAGCAAAAATAGAAGGCTGTGAATAATCTTATGGTATTAAATGCGCTGAATCAATAACGCCCGGTCACTTCAACTGACTGTCCTTGCTGCCGCGCCGATTGAACCCTGTGGGGGTTGTCTGCCGCTCTTCGCGCTCTGCCTGGCAGCTGACGCATAACCGAACTCCGGGGACAGCTTTGCGACGAGCGTCCGGAATAACAGTCTCGCATTCCTCACAATGGGTTGAGCCCTCACCACCAGGCAACCGACTTCGAGCCAGCTTGACTGCGTCTTCGACACTGGCGTCTATTTGATCCTGCACGCCCCCATCACGGGTCCAACCACCGGCCATAACTTGCTCCTTCTCTGAAATATTCCGTATGGTGAATTTTCAGAATTTGAGTCACAACAAAATCTGCACGCTAACCACTGAGCCTCACAAATATTTGATCAGTGATAAATTGCATTTAGTTTAGAACACTAAGGTTCGATATGGTGCAATTCCAAGCCTACGGCGGTCCATTCTTGGAAGCCTTTCCAGTAGTCAGCTTCACCAGGGCTGGCATCATTGGAAATTGGAATTAAATCCAGATAGGGCTTATATTCGTCCTTGCCTTTCAGATGAATGCCCAAAAAAGCTGTTATGAAATGTTGGTTGATATTGTTGCAGCGCCGGTTATCCCAAGCGGGTTCCTGGTAATGAATATATTCGCGAAAGTAATTTTCGGCAATTGGCGGTGGCGGATTGACAGCGACTTCATGAATACCGTTTTGGTAAACAAGCATATAGCGGTCTGAATTTACGGCATTGTTAAACAGAAACTCTACTCCACTGAAGTTAGCAGTACGGTCCTGATTTCCGACGATAAAAAGGGAAGGAATTTGAAGCCCTTCGAGCCCTGCCGGGTCCCAGGTACCGTAATGGCCTCCCCAGGGTGCAAAGGGCACAATCGCCTTGATGCGCGGATCCAGCAGCGCCAAATAGGCCGGGTTGCCCGCCCGGAACATTTCCATGTAATTCCCGGGCACGTACTCATAGACCCAGCTTTTTTCATAGACGCCCGCACCGGCTGCAATCAGTGCGCCGTAACCACCCATCGAATATCCGATCACCGCTGTTTCGTCGGCGTTGACGGCACCGGCCAAAAACCGCCTGCCTTTTGACGCACCCCTTTGGGCCATATGGTCGATCACAAAATTAATGTCGAGCGCACGGTTGAGCAGGGTGCTGGCAAAGCCGACCTTGTCCGCGTGGGTGGATTCCGTATGGTCGATGGCCACCACGACGTAGCCTTTGGAGGCCAGGTTTTCGGTCAGATAGGTCAACAGCACCCGGGAGCCGGGATAGCCGTGGGAGACGATAACCAGGGGATAGGGTCCCTCTTTAACGTTCGGCCGCGCATGCCGCAGCGCGCGACCCGCGAATTTAAATGGAATCAGCGGACGATCCGGGTCGCCGGGACCGCTGCCCAATACATCTCGATAAGTCGTAACCTCAGGTTTATAGCCAGGACGGACCGCCGGGTACCACACCTCGAGTGTCAATGGACGATCGTACCTGGGATCTGGGTTTTCCTCGCTGTAATTTAAAATATCAATTTGGTTGGGGTTGATAACTTCCAGAGTGCGTACACCGATATCAAAAGATCCCCGATATGCAAGCTCAGGCGCATCGGCCCGTGCGTCACCATAAAAAAAACTATCTTGATGAGGAACGCCATGAAGTTTGTTTCGTGGTTGTTTTACATTCGGATTTGTCTGTATGCTGTTTTTGGCATTTACTGTTAAACATATGGAAAACAAAAAGATTGACGTGACAAATAAGGCAAAAAGTTTTCTTTTCAAAATATTCTCCTTTAATTGTTTGCTGTATACCCTTTAAGTTTTTAAATGAATGATTTACATTCGCCATATTACCATTTTAAAATTTTGATAGCCATACGATTTATACTTCCTTTCAGCTTTATAGCCTTGGATTGTAAAATTTTGAGTCTCGGAAATCTATACACGCGAATACCAGGGCCTGGCAATGTTATTTTATTGTTTAAAATATTTTTGCTGTTTTCTCATGGCTGTCCGGATATTGATACGTACTATCCCCGACTATGGTTACCACTTCTGATAATACCCAATCCGAATCTTTAAGGTGACGATTTTGTGCTGCGAGACCGTCGTTGAGGTCCCAGCAACTGCAACACGCCGGTAATCACCAGAACTGACCCCAGTATCTGGGTGATCTTCAGCCGCTCACCAAGCAGAAGGTACGCATAGAAGACCGCAAAAGCAATCTCCGACATCAGCAAAATACTGGCGATACTGGCCTGTAATCTTCCGATCCCGACGGCATACAGGAAAAAGGCACTCAGCGTTCAGCGTGGAGAGACCGATCAACCCGGTAAACCAGAGCCAGGATGTCGGTTGGATGGGCCAGGGCTGGGAAACGTAAAACTGGAACGGTAACAGTAGAACTGAGGCACCCAGGCTTGCTCCCATGCCGGCCATGTCGCGCCAATCCGACCGCTTTATCCGCAATTTGGCGGGAATTGTCGTCAGTCCCAAAAACAACAGACAGATAAATGTCGTCAAATCCCGCCAGAAAGCGAGGGCGGTGACTGATACAGCCTCGTTATCAGCGATAAACTTTACAAACCATTTATGAAGTGCAATGGCAGAAAGTAGAGCTATCCAATCCTGAATGTGGGATTTTTCAGGGCGGATTAACCCTATAGTTGCATAAAATTTTGAAATCCAACTTCGCTGCTGCAATGAAGACCATTGAAAGTATTGACTGATCCTGGATTCTGGTTTCCGGATCCTGGATGTCGTTGAAATTCACCGATAGTGTACTGTTAGATATCCAGCATCAAGTATCAAGCATCCAGCATCTGCCCGGAAAAAGCAACGATCTC
>CACVKW010000385.1 GCA_902749685.1 Olavius sp. associated proteobacterium Delta 1
CCAACTTCGCTGCTGCAATGAAGACCATTGAAAGTATTGACTGATCCTGGATTCTGGTTGCTGGATCCTGGATGTCGTTGAAATTCACCGATAGTGTACCGTTAGATATCCAGCATCGAGTATCAAGCATCCAGCATCTGCCCGGAAAAAGCAACGATCTCAGACATAACGGCCAGGCTAGATGACAAGAATTTATGCA
>CACVKW010000386.1 GCA_902749685.1 Olavius sp. associated proteobacterium Delta 1
ATTAACAACCACCCTACATATAAGGAGGATTTTTTTCAATGACTCGTATTATTACTCACTTTATGACTCATTCTAAACCCGTTTTTGGACAAGAGTGCTATACCCTATAGTTGCATAAAATTTTGAAATCCAACTTCGCTGCTGCAATGAAGACCATTGAAAGTATTGACTGATCCTGGATTCTGGTTTCTGGATA
>CACVKW010000387.1 GCA_902749685.1 Olavius sp. associated proteobacterium Delta 1
ACGGAATTCTTTGGATGAAATCTCAGATTCCATCAGCGCTGGAACCTGATTATCGGTGCCGGCTTTCTTGCGTAACCCGCGCAACTTATTTGAGTAGAATCCGTAATAACGAACCATCTGTTCGCCTTTATTGGGGACGTGGGTCACCAGTTGGGCCAGCCAATCCAGGGCATCAAAGACCTTAGACGCCGTAATCGTTTGTGCAGAAAATGAGGCCGGGGTCATGGCCAGGACAAACAGTATCAACATGAAACTAATTGCAAATTTTTTTATCACATCTCTCTTCCCTTAAGCTCTAAAAATTTTCCGATGGCATGTCCATCCATTCAAGCCGGCTAATGTGCGCCTCTAACCGGCCAATCTCTTTGCCTAGCTCGCTAAGGCTTTGTTTTCCTTTCGACAGGTTTCCATCGCGCCCCATCTCTTCAAGTCGGCGTGCGGCGGCGGTGACTCCATTCAGACTCAGGTTGGCTGCTGCCCCCTTCAGCGTATGCGCTTGACCTCGAAGCGTCTCCTTATCTCCTTGCTGAAGGGCGGTTTGCAGCGCTTCGATCTGGGCCGGCACCTGCCTCAAAAATTCTTGCAGAATTTCTACTAAGAATTCCTCGTCGCCCATCGCGCGCTCCAGGGCTTTATTAAAATCCATCGGTGAGCTCGACTCGATATTAGCCGGGACCTTGTCTGATTTTGGGACTTCAGCTTTTTGGAATGAAACATCTATTATATTGGTCCACTTTTCGATTTTCGTTTGGAGTTCCTTGGGATCGATCGGCTTCGAAATAAAATCGTTCATCCCTGCTTCCAGGCATCCTTTACGGTCTCCGGCCATGGCATGTGCCGTCAGAGCGATAATGGGAACATCGCGGCGCAGCACATTAGAGCGCAGACCGCGAATCGCCGCTGTGGCCACAAGTCCGTCCATTTCGGGCATCTGAACATCCATTAAAACAAGATCATATGCCGTCTCTTCAAGCGCCCGGACAGCCATAACCCCGTTGGATACCATATCGGCACGGTAGCCTAATTTTGCCAGAAGGTTAAGCGCAACCTTCTGGTTGATCGGGTTGTCTTCGGCTATCAGAACGCGAATCTGTTTTTTTGGTGATTCAGTCGGCTCTCGGCGGCGGGCAGCCGGCTCGGCGCCGTTTACGACATCCTGGTTTTGAGGGAAATCATCTGACATAGTAGCCAAGCAGTCGAAAAGCTGAGAGCTTTTAACCGGCTTTACGAGATAAGCGGCAAAATTGTTGTTGCGGCTCTTGCTGCCACCCCTTTGCATAGATAGAGATGACAATAAGACCAATTGGGTTTGCATCAGGTCGGGATCTTTTTTAATTTTCTCCCCTAACGTAATCCCGTCTATCCCCGGCATTTGTGAGTCAATGAGGGCAACCCTGTAAGGGTCCTTTTCAGTCGCCGCTCTAACTAACTTTTCCATCGCCTGGTTTCCATCATCGACCGTGTTAAAACGGCATCCCCATGCCTCCAATAAATCTGAAAAAACCTGGCGGCTGGTGGCGCTGTCATCGACCACCAAAATGCGCAGATCCCGGATATCCGAATGCATAACCGCAGCCGCCTTGTCGTCTTCTGTCCGCTTTGCCAAAACTGCCGTAAACCAAAACTTGGAGCCTTTACCCTCTTCGGACTCAACGCCGATTTCGCCTCCCATCATTTCCGAAAGCCGCCTGGAAATAGTCAGCCCTAGCCCCGTGCCGCCGTATTGCCGTGTGGTCGAGGTGTCCGCCTGTGAAAAAGATTCAAAAACATAGTTTATTTTATCTTGAGGGATGCCAACCCCTGAATCGGAGACCGCGAAGCAAAGCGTGACGTGCTTATCGTCCTCTTCCAGTAAGCTCACAGCCACAGCAACCTCGCCTTTATTAGTAAATTTGACGGCATTGCCCACCAGATTGATCAGCACCTGTCTGATGCGCACGGGGTCTCCGCGTAAAAATTGGGGGACCCGGGGTTGAATTCCGCAGATGATCTCAAGGTTCTTATCCTCTGCCTTAATGGCCAGCATCCTGCAGGCGTCCTCCGCCGTATCTCTCAAATCGAAATCAATAACTTCAAGCTCAAGTTTGTTGGCCTCGATTTTAGAATAGTCAAGAATATCGTTTATAATACTTAAAAGCGACTCAGCGCTGAACTTGACGACTTCGGCATATTCACGCTGCGCCGGGTTGAGGGGCGAATCAAGCAGCATACCGTTCATGCCCAGGATACCGTTCATGGGGGTTCTGATTTCGTGGCTCATATTGGCCAGAAATTCACTTTTGGCGCTGTTGGCCGCCTCTGCTTCTACCGCCATGGTATTGGCCCTCTCAATGGCGTCTTCAAGCTGCTGGTTGATCTCCCGTAACTCCTGATTCGCTTCCTCTTCTTCCTGTTTGGCCTTTTGCAGATCAGCTTCAGCCCGTTTGCGCTCGGTGATATCGCGAAGAATCCCCTGAATAATACTATTTTTGCGATCAATGATTCTGGAGCTTATCTCCACATCGATTATTTTGCCATCAGCCCTAACCAACCCGGTCTCAAAGAGAATAGCCTCTGCTCTGTGGGCGGGATCGACCCTCTTTCTGGCAGCGTGGCGGTCCTCTTCCGGGTGAAGGTCCGGAACTGACATACTCAATAGTTTTTCTTCATTGTACCCAAGCATTTCACAGGTTTTATGATTGACATCTAATATCTTACCTGCCTGATGTATGATAATCGCATCGTTGGACTGTTCGAAAAGCCTCTTGAATCTTAATTCGCTTTGTTGAAGCTTCACCTCCGATTGCTTCCTCTCCGTGATGTCTTCCACAACCTCTATGTATTCGGTCACAGATTCGTCTGTCCCGAACAGAGGAAAAGCATCTATTTTCACGACAAATCGGCTGCCGTCGTCTCTGACCCCTTCAGTCTCAGCTACAGCCGGTTTGCCGGATTGCATAGCCTGCACCCCCGGGCAGTGCGGGCAAACACTAGCGCGTTTTTCGAACTCCTTGAAACACTTTTTCCCGACCATCTCAGAAGTGGGTTTGTTAAATGTCTTGCTCTGGTAGCGATTAACCATGAGGATGTTGTGGTCTGAATCGATCAGGTTGATACCCAATTGGATGTTCTCCACCAAACTGCGATAGCGCGCTTCGCTTTCCTCCATCGCTCTTTCGGAGCGTTTGCGATCTCTTATGTCGTTCGCCACACAGACAAATCCCTGAACCTGACCTGCGGCATCATTTAATGCTGATGCTGAAAACAGCACCGGGATTTCTTCTCCATCTTTTGATGTGTAAATTTTTTCAACACTGCTGGATAACCGTTTTGAAGGTAGGGCATCCGTCTCGATTCCGTGGGACGTAATTTCGCCTTTAAGAATCATATGAAAGGGTCGGTTAATAAGTTCAAATTCTTCATAACCCAAGAGTTCGCATGCGGATTGATTGGCCCTTTCGATGGTACCGCCGGATGAAACGACGATAATCGCATCAATGATGCTTTTTAGAATGTTGTCGACATAATCTTTGGAAACGGTTTTTTTCTTAAGGTCTTCCGCCATTTGATTAAAGCTGTCCACCAGCTGTCGAACTTCGCCGCTTGTTTTGACTTTCACTTTGGCAGTGAGATCCCCTTTTGCAAGATGACCAGCCGCTCTAGCGAGTTCAACGATCGGTCGGGATAGAAATTTCGACAGCAGATAAACTAAAATCCCTACGGTGAGGACCGCGGTCACAAAGGCCATGGATAAAAATCGCAGCGCCGGTTTTACCTCTTTCAGCAGAAGTTCGGAAGGAACGAAGAAGGCTATCCGTATCAAAGGTTTGTCCGCAAAAATGGATAAATCCTGATGGGCCAATATCCCTTCCGGCAATACGGTTAACTTCGCCGTGGATTGATAGTCTTTCGAAAGATGGGTCCGGGGATCAAGGACGGCTGGCTCGTACGGCGGCTGTTTTAACACCTGGCCTTGCGGGGTAAGCAGCCACACCGGATTTTCACCCAAAATATTTAGCTCCCCCAGATAGCCGACAAAATCCTTAATATTGTAATCCAAAACAACGGCGCCGCTGAATGCGCCAATATCTTCGTCTGTCTTGTAAATGACTATTGAAATCAAGACCTCACCATCACTGCCGATAAAGGGACCCGCGAGATGTATGCTGTTGGGCGCACCGATTTCAATATGCCGAAAAATTTCGCTTTGGCGCAAATCACGCAACTTTTTTATAGGGCCCCGGCGGGTGACAGCAACTTTTTCCATCCCGGAATCCTCAACAAACGAAAGACGCTGGTAACTTTTTCTGTAATTAAGAATCTGTATGAATGCTCTTTCCAGCCTACTCGCGCTGATCTGCCTTTCAGCCCCCGATGACATGATGTATTCATTGAGGACCGGATTGGAAGCTACTATTCGCAGATCGTTGCGCAACTCTTCGGCGATGGTTTTTTCAAAATGATGACCGACAACTTCAAACTCATGTAGAACACGTTCGGTCGTGGTTTTCTCAATGGTCTTCCGGTTGAAGGCATAAAAAGATGCTATCAACAACCCGCTGACGATAATGATCGCCGGCAAAAAAACAATCAACAACTTGTAAAAAATGGAAAGCCCTTTGTCTTTTTTCATTTTTTTGCCTTTGAAACTGGTAATTTACCGGAACTTGCTTTTGACGTCCCGACATTGCGATAGTCAAAGTACGCTCAAAATGGATAAATTTTGCCAAACCGGCCGCCCGGTTTATTTTTCTTATAATTTGCCCACAACGATCAGATAGGCTCCTCAAAAAAATGCCTACTGTTTAACGATTGGTGACCGACGCCCAATCGATCTGACCGACATAGGTCTCAAGGCGGATTGCTTCAGTGCTCAATTCGTCTATCACCTGCCGGCCGGCCGCCAGGTTCCCGTTGTTGCCCATCTGTTCAAGTTGCTGCGCAACGGCCGCCATGGTATCGGCATTCAAATTGGTAGCTGCTCCCTTCAAAGCGTGCGCCTTCTGCTTCAACACTTGACCATCGTTTCGGTCTATGGCGCTCTGCATTTCTTCAATCTGACCGGGCATGCTCGCTAAGAATTCCTCCAGTATCTTCTCCAAAAATGGCCCTTCCCCCATGGCCCGCTCAATGGCCTTGTCCAGATCCAGGGGTACGGCAACTCGGCTTTTATCTCCGGAACCACTTAGTGCCTCGTCCTCTTTTTGGGTGCAGGAAGCCTCTTGCTCCACAACGGCCCATCTTTCGATCTTGCTCAATAATTTCTCCGGCTCAATGGGCTTGGCCAGATAATCGTTCATTCCCGCTTTCAGACAGCGCTCCCGGTCTCCTCTCATGGCATGCGCCGTCATGGCAACAATGGGAACATCAGGATTGGGTACACCGGATTGCCCGCTGCGGATTTGAGATGTGGCCTCGAACCCGTCCATCTCCGGCATCTGCACGTCCATCAGTACCAGATCGTAAAAAATCATCTCCAAGGCTTTGAGCGCCTCACACCCGTTGGCCACCGCATCGGCCCGGTAACCGGACTTATCCAGAATCTGCAGCGCCACCTGCTGGTTTACAGCATTGTCCTCGGCTACTAATATTCGCATCCCGCGCTTCTGCGCATCGGTATGGAGGTATTTTGTGACCGTCAGCTCCGAAGGCATATCTTTTTCTTTTGTTTTTCTGCCCACGACAGAGGCCAGACAATCGTAAAGCTGTGATTGCTTGACGGGTTTGGTCAGGTAGGCGGCAAAGCCGGCCTCCTTCATCCGGGCGGCCTTCCCGCGTTGGCCCATGGAGCTGAGCATGACCAGCAGGGTGTCCTTCAGATCAGCATCTTTTTTGATTATGCGTCCCAAGGTCTCTCCGTCCATCTCCGGCATCTGCATGTCCACAATGGCAATGTCAAAAGGTTGACGCTCAGCCAAAGCTTGCCTGAGACGATCCAGGGCCTCGGCTCCGCTTGACGTCGTGTCGATGCGACAATCCCAGGATTTTAACTGTTCTTTTAGGATTTGGCAATTGACGGCGTTATCATCCACCACCAGGATGCGCTTGTCCCCAATTTTTTCTGGAACGGTAATTTTGTCCTCGGCTCCCGTTGTCTGTTTATCCAAAACCAATGTAAACCAGAAGGTGGACCCCCAGCCTTCACGGCTGTCCACTCCGATTTCACCGTCCATCAACTCAACTAGCTGTTTGGAGATGGCCAATCCCAAACCGGTGCCGCCGTATTTGCGCGTGGTGGAGGCGTCCACCTGAGAAAATGACTCAAACAGACGGTCCATACGGTCTGCAGGAATTCCGATTCCCGTATCGGAGACGCTAAATCGCACCGTGACGTGCGTGTCATCTTCCTGTTCCAAAACGGCACGGATCACCACCTCCCCCTTTTGAGTAAACTTGACGGCATTGTTCATCAGATTGTTCAGGACCTGGCGCAACCTTCCCGCATCACCGCGTACCAGATCCGGAACCTCCGGGTACACCAGGCAAGCCAATTCCAGATTCTTCTCGTGGGCCGTCACGGCCTGAACATCGGCCACCTCTTCCACCGTCCGGCGAAGATCAAAGTCGAGGACCTCAAGCTCCATTTTGCCGGCCTCCACCTTGGAATAATCGAGGATATCATTGATTACGGAGAGCAACGAGTCGGCACTGTTGCGCACGGTCTCAGCATACTGGCGCTGCTCGGCGCTCAATTCGGTGCCCAGCAGCAATTCCGTCATGCCGATTACGCCGTTCATGGGCGTGCGGATCTCATGGCTCATGTTGGCCAGAAACTCACCCTTAGCGCGGCTGGCAGCCTCGGCGGCCTTCTCAGCCTCTTTACGATCTGCGACTTCCTTAACAAGCAAGTTACGTGAAACAGTGGTCAATTGGAGGTCTTCGATCATCTTATTGAAAGTTCTTGCAAGCTGGCCGATTTCATCGCGAGATCGAATTTCCACTTGGCTGATTGAATCTGTTCCCTTGTTTCGAACTTTTTGGATTATGCAAACTAACTTCATAAGAGGTTTTGTTACCCAGACGGAAAGGGCCAGGACCGATAGGAATATGGCGGCAGCAAGGAAAATAAATCCCACCACGCCTGAGTAGACGTACAACTCTTTCGTCTTTTGAGTAATAATTTTTGCGGGGAAGCCAATTCTGACAGTGGCGATATGCTCATCACGAAGGCCGAAAATCGGAACAGCGACATCATAATATTGTTTTTCTTGCAGTAAAATTTTTTGAATGCTGCTCGATGTGGAATTGATTGCTTTTAATATCTCTGGATTGTTTTCTAGTTTATTGTGTTGAGACGTATCACTGTGGAATATTATTTTACCCCTGAGATCAATAATCATAGCATAGGAGATGTCTTTATATTTGTTAACCGTATCCTGACATTGTTCTTCAAAACCCACAAGATTCTGTATGGGTATTTTCAACCTTAACAATCTGTCCAGTTGAAGTTTAAGGTCCTCGGCTACGGCAAATCCCTTGGCTTTAAGGCCTTCCGAGTACTCACGTGTAAAAACATAGGAACTCGTAAGGGTGTTTGCCCCGATAGCCAGAAATAATATCCCAACGGTAATAAATACTATTTTTGCCCGTATGCTGAAGGTCATTTATTTTTCCCAGGAAAACCTTTCAATAATCTCAGCAGTCAGAAGTATCCCGGATTTAATTTTTATGTTCAGTTTGTTGGCCCTAGCCAGACTGATCACTGCCTCGCCCTTAACTGTCGGTACCATAGGATAGCTCGAGGGGCTTCGGGCTTCTAAGAGGATGCCACGCGCAATTTTGCCTGCCGATAGCCCCTGTTCATAGCCGGACACGGTTACCGTACAAAGGGTGCCATACATGATGCGGTCTTTCCAGAAACTGAAATCAGGCAACTTGCTGTTCTCCGCCGTCCACTTCAATACATCCGTATAGGGGACATTGTTGTCATTTTGGTCCTTGTAGGTAAATATGCCTAAAAGGCCGATTGCGTCTACTTCCCCCTGATAATTCTCTATCTTCTGCTTATACTCTTCAAAGGTAGAAATTACATCCCAACTTACAAATTCGACGTTCGGTAGTTGATGCAACTTTTGTTTCATTCTGTTGACGACTGCGGGCCAAGTAGGTCCTTCGTCGATGATGATAGCTATCTTTTTGACATCGGGCGCAATTATCTTCAAAAGTTCGACCGATTCTACAAAGTGCTCCTGTTCTAAAACTCCGGTGACGTTTTTGCTCCCAACAAATTCATATGTCTTAGGATCTGCATTCACACCGCTGAAGACAAAAGGTGTGTCACTATTAACATAGTACTTCACAACATATTCTTGTGCGTTGTCATCATTTGTATAAACCAGATCTGGTTTCCAGGTATCAATCAGTTCTCTTGCTTTTTTACCGACCGTTTCTTTCCACTTTGCTGAACTCTTTCTTTTGGTATCCATCTGAAAAACTTTGTATTCGACATCTAGCCCTTTCAGTGCATCTTTGAACCCGATGAGTTGATCATCGGTCCATTTCCAAGGTGCATGGTAGCTCATAATATGCAAGATTTTCCATTTTGCCTTGGGCGACTTGTTGCTTGCGGTCTCAGCGTTTCGTGAGAATGTGAAAAGCAAAATCACCACAACACATGTGATCATGATAGTTGCAACAATAGCTCTCCTGTAATTATTGAACTGCTTTGATATTTTCATTATTATTCCCTTTCTTTAACCTGTAAGGTGTCGGTGAAACACTCGTTTATAGCTAAAATGACGACCAGCACCAAAGGCCATTTACGGGGCATTAAAAAATAAGCAACCGTTATTGATCAGCGACCACCCTCCAGTGCATGGCATCGAACAGTTTAAAAAACCATACAGGCAAAAATGTCTGCAATAATTGTACCGGAACATCAATTCTTATCGATCCTGCTGATATGATAATAAAAGGTACAATAAATTAAGGATGACCAACTCGGTATCAAAATGATAGAATTAAATTTGATGGTCTCGTAAAAAGTCAATATAAGGTCTATCTATTTGAAAAAACATTAAAACTGACAAAGTATTCCCTGCTTAATCTTCTGCTATGTGATAGGAAATTGGTTTAACATTTTCGGTCCTTGGCTTTTGTTACGCTAAAAGACGGCAGATGTTTGACGCCGGATGTGTTAAACTTACAGGATATCCATAAATAAATTAAAACCGTCGTGGGTAAGTGGTAACCGTGATTGATGCCACGCTTTGCAATATTGGATGCACCCGGTATCCCGCAATCATATTATTATTCGCGGAATTGAACGCCGGGTGATTTATAAGGATGATTTTGATCGCGGAAATTTTATTGAGCGTTTGTCGATCCTGGTTCTGCAAAGGATATGATCTATTCCAAAGGTCGGCGCAGGATTCAAGTGGTAGCCAGAAATCTGCTGTGTTATTGGGCCGTGCGCGAGCTGGGACTTGCGGCCACCGACCGGCTGTTTTATATGCTGGTGCATCCCGCCCGGCGGCGTTGCAAAAGCTCGGAACATCCAGATATTTCTTCGTTTTCGCGCCTTACCCGACTGGCGCCTAAATGCCTAAAATTGTGAACTTATTTTTTCGTGAACCATGAGCAACACCGGTATGCATAGTGAAGGAAAATTATTTGCCCGAATCATTTGTGGGATTTTGGGCTTTGGTTGGTATGAGCGCAGCCGTCAAATTGCGGGTCCCTCAGGATTATGGACTCGTCGCTGCCGGTGTCATTGGAACGGTTCTGGTAGTGATTGAGAGTCGTAAGGCAGAAAGGCTTGCCCGGCATACCACCCCGGCAGATGCGCAAAAAGCGGCGCGCCGCTGAACTATAGGCATTAGATCTTGTCCGACCTGCTCATTGGACGGAGGTGATTCAGGGAACACCATTCAAAACGTACTGAGAGGCGAATCCAGGGATATAAAAGCAGAGAGCACCAGCCTTATCCGGTTTTGGACCGATTTCTTCACATCATCGACAAATGGCTGGAAAGGGACAAAGAAAAGCCAAAGAAGCAGCGTCACACGGCAATGCGGATCTATCATCGGCTGTAATATGAGCCCGGAGAGGAGGGCTCGGAGAGACAAACCTGGACCTTGGATGTGTGGAGCACGAAGGCAAGAGTGGCAGGGAAAGATCATTTTTTGAAAAACTGAGGGATGCAATGGAAGAGTCATCTAGATGGAAGGCGCGAGTCCTTATCGTTGACGACAACGAACATGTCCGTAAAATGCTAAAACAACTTTTGCAGCGCCATGGATACCAAATCACCACGGCGGAGTCAGGGGATGGTGCAATTGAATCATTGCAACCCACTGCCGATAATGTTGATCTGGTTCTGACGGATTACGTTATGCAGAAAGGGAACGGAATAGAGTTATTAAAAAAAATACGTAAAGCGAATATGTTTTTGCCCGTCATCATTATGACGGGGTTTGGACAAAAAGAACTTGTTATAGAAGCCCTTCAGAATCGATGTGATGGATACATCGAGAAACCGGTTGATGCGAATACCCTGATCGCCGAAATCGAGAGGGTCCTGACGTTGGCTGAGGATATCAGAAAGAACTACCAATTTATGACGACCACATATGATGGCACCATTCAGGGCATTAGCATGCCAACCTTCTTGCAAGCCGTGGAGACGGAAGAAAAGACCTGGACGCTCAAGGTAGATTCCCATGGAAAGGTGGGGCACCTGTATTTCAGGGAAGGTGAATTGATTGAAGCCGAGACAGCGGGCTTGAAGGGGGAGGATGCTGCACTGGAGATTATCGTCTGGGAAAACGCAAAGATTATGATACACAACACCTGTGACAAAGAAAGAAGCATCGAATCGTCCCTCAATTTCATCATATTTGAGTCGTACAGAATAAAGGATGAACAGACATCAAAAGCACCCCCTGATGATGGACTATTGAAGAAGGCCATCAGATTGATCCATGGACATCACTCTAAGGAAGCCCAAGGGGTGTTGAAGACATTTCTAGAGATCAATCCGGAATCCCATGAGGGCTGGTTGTGGCATTCTCGGCTGCTTTCAAGTATAAAATCTGCTGAGATATCTTTACGCAAAGCGGAGAAAATCGCGCCGGCAGATCCTGAGGTGAAGCAAGAGCTTGAAAAATTCAGTCTGGCCAAACAGAAACTCAGTCAGGATAAGATTCGGCGCTGCCGGTTTTGCTGGTCACCAATTCAAGAAAACGTGTTCCAATGTCAGTACTGCAAGGCGCATTTGTCCATCCATAAGGACTTCTTTGTCTCTAGGCGGGTTCCTCTGAAAGAGGTCCTTCAAGCGGCAATCGAACGCTATGCGGATGTGGTCAGCAGGGAAAAGAGTATTAGTGCTCACTATTATCTAGCAATCGCTCATCTCAATCTTGAACACTGGGATGAGGCGCTCAATCAACTGCACAAGGCCGTCAATCTGTCCCCAAAGAACCCCTATTTATCAGGACAACTTCGCTCCCTAATCGATCATATGGACTCCTGGAGCCTTTTGTCACAGGAAGGAACGAGCTCATATGGGGAGACAACGGAACAACCGCCTGGAGATAGCCTGGTTTTCAAAAGGGAACGTATTCTTGTTGTAGAAGACAGTGTCACTACTAGAAAGGTCATATCCATTACTCTAAGCCAGAAAGGATTTGAGGTAATTGAAGCCGGCGACGGGCTTGAGGCCCTGAGTAAGGTGAGGGATGCGAAGCCTGACCTTATCCTACTCGATATCATCCTGCCAAAAATGGATGGTTACGGCGTACTCTCAATCATGAAAAGCAACCCGGAAACCAAACACATCCCCGTAATCATGTTGACGAGCAAAGACGCATACGCCTATAAGGTAAAAGGGGAGTTGGCGGGTTCGACAGCCTACCTCACCAAACCTTTTGATCCAGAACAACTGGTAGAGACCATTGAAAAAACGCTGCTTAGATTCCAAACTTCAACTGCACATTGAAGGGGCAAGGCAAAAAGATAGGAGATTGCTTTTTTAAAGAAAACGTACGAAAATATTGAATTGTGTATTAGCCCCACCTGCGGCCCAACATATTGAGGCGTCAACCCAATGGAACCGTTGATATCCAGCTAACGAAAGCGGGCTTTGTTGTCAATATCGATTGTTGGAAGTGGAAATGCACATTTAGACAAATTCGGGTCCGCCTCCGGTGGATCTGCCCGGAGTCGAATTTTTTATTATTTCCTCATCCTCGATAAAAGATATTTTTCTGATCGATCCCAAACTGATCTTCAAATCCGTTCAGAAGTGTCGTGTAACCAACATGTTTGCCGCACCCACTATGATCAAATTGATGGTCGATAGTTTCGATGCCGAAAGATTTGATCACACTTCAATGAAGACCCTCAATTATGGGGGTGCGCCCATGCTGGTAGAAGATCTGAAAGAGGCGATGACAAAATTAGGCCCCTGTCTCGTGCAATTGTATGGTCAGGACGAATCCCCCATGACCATCACTTATCTGCCGCACGGGGACCATGTATTGGACGGATCTGCCGAGCAGATGAAATAATCGCCTTTTGTAAGAATCATATTGCCAGTTATAAAAAGCCTCAATCGGTGGATTTCGTGGATGACCTGCCTAAAAACAATTATGGAAAGATATTGAAAAGAGAACTGCGGTCCAAATATTGGAAAGGCCGAAATGCATGTTGAAGGGACCGGGGCTTTCGCCTTAGAGCCGGGTGTCGTTGTTCGCGTGCCCATCGGTGTTAAACACAAAATTATCAATGTGACTGAAGAGTTGGTTATTTACGATGTTTTTCATCCGGCCACGATCTAGCCGCAAGGCGCTATTTTTTTGCCGCTGTGGATGCCATCGCAACTCCCAAAAGGTTCATGCTAAACGGCAGGAGGAAATCGGATAATGGCACGGTTTCATCGTTATTTCCACTTAAAGCGGGCAATTCAATTAGATGACTAATGGGATACTGAAAAAGCACTTTTTTTTCAGCGTCTTTGCGAAAACCTTCCTGGGAAAGAACGATCATTCTCGCGTACCGACATCCATATGTTGCCAGTTCATCCATCGCCTGCGCAAAATATCGCTCACTGGTGGCATCGATGATGATGAGATTGTCTTGCGACGAATCGTAGTCGTTTCGCAATACGGGTAAATACCAGCTCCCTTCAGCAAAAAATGGCCTATTGATACCTGTGGATTGATTGTCTGGCGGTTGGCTTAAAAAGTCGTCAATCTTCGTTCCACCAAGAAAGACCCGTTCCCACTGCAAAAGATTGTCTTTACCGTAATTTGGAACCATCAGCGATCTATTTTCGAGTTTTACAAACTTATCCTCTATTTTAGAATCTACCGTTACAATAGGTCCGTGCGCACTTTCACCCATGAGATGAAATTCCAAGATCCGACCCCCGGCCTGTTTGAATATTTCTGCCCAAAAAAAACCTGTACCAGTCGGTGGCCCAAGAAAGAAAGATGTTTTGTAGCCGCGGTTGACCGCCATCGTTTGTACTAAAGAATTTTTGATATCAACATTATCGAGCAGACAATCAATAACGGAGCCGGTGTGCATTAGATGTTTCTGTACCGTTTCGGCTTTTGAAGGTTGAATGTTATTCCAGGAATTGGCCAATAGCAGCGATACACCGGCATAGAGAACATCTGCGCGATTGTAGCTGAAATCCTTTTTCAGAATGCAGTAGCCTGCCGACCGCTGAAAAATCTGCTCCAGCGCTTTTGTGAGTTTGGGGCCGATCCACAGGTGCGGTGAAGTGGTTTTCTGTAAAATTTTGAACAACCATTCTTCATCCGGGTCTTCAGCGGCCGCTAAAACAGATAGTGAATTATTGGAAAAAACCGGTGGGATAAAATTTTTATGAACAATTTTCAGGGTGCATCCCAATATGCGGCGCCAGTTCGTGACGATATTGCGCGTGGCTGCCGAAGCTGTCCGATCAAGAGGTATGAATAAAATTTCGCCTTCTCTTGCAATTATATTCGATATGATTTTTGCCAAAGATGAATTGGTTGCGGCCGGCATTTCCATTAGCTTGCGCAGTGGGTCCTGACCATGAAACACTTCCGACAGGCGACGCATCTCATGGTAGTATCTCTTTTCCCAATTGAACCGAGCACTAAACTCCCAGGAATTTACCTTAGAAACTGATTTGGGTTTGATGTTCGGGTTGACGGTTATTTCATTTTTTTCTTTTAAAAGTAGTAATTCTTCGGTAGCTGATAATGTCCGCCATGGTGAACTTCTTGAAGCGGTCACTGATTTAACACGGTTTCTTGGAAAATCTTCAGCATTGCGACCATGAGCCAAACCGTAGTGGAAGGCAAGCTGGTAATAAAAGACAAGATCAATGAACGGCTGTAACACATCTTCGATTTTGGGAAGACAGACAACGTGATTGCGGGAATAGCGCCTCATATCTGCCAGCTCGCGATTGGAATAAGTCACGGCTGCAAACGGAAACCCCTTTTCATAAAGCGTTTTCATTAAACCCAGTGCTTCTGGAAGATGTGCTTTGGAAGTTGCGTTTATTAAAATCAAATTTTTATTCAGATCTTGACACAGCGCTTCAGGTCGAAAGTTCTTATAATCTATAGGTGAACCGATGGCGGTCCAGCTCATTTCTTCCAGTTTTGATGCCACTTCACGGCCGGTGCCGATGGTATCCAGCGCATCCACAACCACGGCTGCATAACTCTGCGCGCTTTGGGATGCCAGGTGTTTTGAAAATGCTTCGAGAGTTTCATCTGAAATGACCTGAGAGAGGATTTCCGGTACCCGTTGCAATTTTTTCAAATGATTGATCGCTGCTTTCCTGCGTCCTTTTTGGGAAGCCAGCCATATGGTAAATAGATACAGGCAGAATAACATACACAAAGTGCTCTTGATACCGGTGATAGTGACTTCTTCACCGCTTAACACCGGAATAACCCCCCCGCTTTTTTGAGCAAACAAGGCCATGTCCGCGAAGCTTTTCTCGGTAATGGCGATCATAACGTATTTATGGGTTTGGAGATTTTTGGCAAGCACAACCATATCGGCCGTAGTGGCCGACCAGCACAAGAGAATAACCAGATCGGTATCCGGATCGATGATTTTCAATAGATCATCAACTTCGGAAGGCATCAGCACAAGAACCTCTAAATCTGGTAGCAGTTTACGAATAAATAATCGGGCAATCGTGCCCATATTATAATCGCCGGACACTCCTACCAGAACAACGCGTTTTAAGGTGGTCAATTTCGTTCCAAAATGCCGATGAAATAAATCCTCGCGGACATGAAATTGAGGCAGTTCATTATTTCCGGTGATATAGTAGTCGAGGATTTCGCTCATCCGTTCCGGGGTTTCGTGAAGATGACTTTCATAATAGGAACGGTAAAGATCTTTTCGTATTGCCGGTGGTCGTAAAATCGTCAGAGTCGATTCGAGATCAGGCAGGGATCTGCCGTCAAAATCAGTAATGTTCACCTCGCGCCGCAGCGTTTGGTCTTTAAATTTCGTTATAATCTGAGCAAATATTTCCTCACCCACAAGCGGATAGACAGCCACCTTAAACACTTCTAGCAGCTTTGCTTCTTTGTTGTTGAATTTCTTTTCGCAATTTTGAATCGTATCTTTCTTTGCTTTGGAGGCTTTTAGTTTCTCAAGGGCCTTATTTTTTTCTTTTCTAAGCTTGATTAGCTCTAACGTTCTTTGATGAATTAAGGAATTCGGGAATAGCCCCATGGCGGCATTAATGTCGGATACGACCATGACATCATCATTTTCCAGACGGCGAACGATAAATATGGGACGATTGTGACTTGCCACGTAAATCCGGCGTGGCGATAGCAGGCTCATACCTGTCGCGGCAACTTGGCCCCCCTGTCGAATAATCTGCCGTACGGCTTCAATAAATGCCATTGCATCCAGTTCAACGGAACTTTTTGCCCGCACACGATGGTAAAGCTGATAATCGATAGCCTGGCTGCCGATATTGGTTTTTTCAAAACCGGCCTCGACCTGGGACGTGATGGTTTCATAGCGCCGCTTGTCTTCATATAATTGATGATAGTAATATCCCCAGAGGAGGGCCAAATATTCCGATGAATTTTCGCTGCGAAAAGAAATTCCCGCCACGCGGTTTAGAAATTTCCGCAGCTCTGATTCTGTATTGGCATCAAACTGGCCATTTAAAGCGATGAGTCTTTGTTTGCGTTCATCGAAAAAGGGATGGGCATTTTGAAGCGTTACGGGAGCTTGAATCGACCAGCGGCCCTGGGAGATTACCGGCCATGCAAAATAGCGAAGACATATCGGGTCCGTCTGATCCAAGGTAACAGGGGCATCAGTTGCAGCTTGCCGGTGGCCAGAAGCGTTCTTTTGCAATTGCGGAATATATTCTTCCTGCTGCAAGAAAGCGAGGGCGGCACCAGCCGCCCACCCATAGACATTGACTGCTTTTTCCGCCTTGTATAGGGTTTTCCAGTCAATGGCGCCTTTTCTGCCGGCTCTTGGCCAGAGTTTCTCGAGCATCACTTCCAGCGATTCGCCCAGCCATGAATTGTGCGGCAGGCGGGAAAGCAGGGCTGCATCCAAAAGGCGAAATACACAGCGGACTCCGTCGCGGTCAAAATCGACTGGAATCTTGATCGGCGTTTCGATCAGATAGCGCCAGAGATATTTTTGAACGTAAGGATTTTTGGGAAACCGGTTAACGTCCAATCGCTGTGGGCGGGACACTTTTTCGCCTGAAATGCACTGATCAAAGAGCCGGTCGAAAGCGCCCAGAACATCCGTTGTCTCAACTTCAAGGTTTCCCGCGGTTTGCTTTTGGCGGAGTGTTTCGGCAAGATAGCTTCGGAAAAGAATTTGAATGACCAAAGGGGAAAGATCATATGTCACGATAAAGTGCTGGATTAACTTCCGTAAATCTGTTCGGGAACGAATATATAGATTATCCGATAGGGTCGTTCGGCCGGGAAACCCGGGAGTAATGCTGCACGCTTTGGAGGAATCCAATTCAACCAGGTCGTCAAAAAGAGGATATGGCTGCTTGCCGTGCAAAAGAGCATCGAAAATGTGCGGCGGAAACCCCTCAAAATCTAAAAGGCGTCGCTGGAGATCCTGGGCCGAAGCGCCACCTGATTCAGGGCTGAAGATCGAAAGCAGGTCCTCAGCTGGATTCGGATAGGCCGGATCATCCAGCAAGACCGGAATCAAGCTTGCTACAGAACCCAGGGATTTTCTGACCCGAAGGGGGTTGACATCATCCCCCAAAAACCCAACGCCAGTGCTGTCCGGAGCGCGATAGATAATCGCTGACATGGCGGTCAGGATTCTGGTGAGATTATTTCCAGCGCCGCCAAAATAAGCCACAATCCCGCACATGGGCGCGCACTCCTTCCTTGAATCGGCACTTGGAGCAAGTCAAAACAAGACCGGCGGCTAATTTCTAAGCCGGCTTTGATTATAAAAGTATATCATATTTTTTGCGAATAGTCTGATCGACTTTGGGATCAATGTAAGACCGTTCTTTCTCGGCTAGAATTTTTCGAACGATATCACAGGCGCGTTTTCTGGCATCCGGCGATCCATCCTCGGACCACTTGTCGCGACCTTGTTGATCGGTTACGCCGTTTCCGCGAAAATATTCAGTGTGCAAGTGATCCATCGTGTGGTCAGCGGTTATAAAATTGCCGCCGGGTCCCACAGTATCAATAACTTCCAGCGCCAGACGTTCGGTGTCCACCGTAATGCCTTTCAAGACTTTGCAACACATTCCGATAATTTCATCGTCAATGACGAACTGTTCATAAGCGACGGTCAGCATGGATTCCAGCATTCCCGCTGCGTGGTGAACATAGTTTGAGCCGGCCATGGCTACCAGAAGGGTGGTCATAGCTTTTTCCCAGCCGGCCTGGGTGTCCGGTATTTTAGAGTCAGTGAGTCCCGACGAATTATAGTTCGGCAACCCGATGTGGTGGGCCAGCTGATGAATGGCTGCGTTCATCATGCCGCATTCAACGGCGCCGCCCAGATAACCCATTGTTCGCAGATTGGACATTCCGGGGATTCCTCCGTAAAGAATCGGGGCTCCTGGGTTCGTTAACTGGCAAATGGTAATGCCTGCCAGTTGCTCGGCATGCAGCTGAGCCAGGGTGCCCGCCATTGTCAGCGGAGAAGTGGAACCGGCCATCGGTGCGCTGGAAAGGGCGACCGGAATTTGATTGCGCACACATTCCTGCATGATAAGGGTGGATTGTGTACAAAGCTTCAAGGGGCTTATGGCAAAAGAGGTGATGATTGAAATAAACGGATGTGCTTTTAGTTTTTCCAACCCGCCGGCGACCATCGAAGCCAAATCCAATACAGTGAAAAATCCTTTTTCATCGTTAACGCCGGCCATAACATGTTTTGCAGTGGCTTTCAGGCAGGCATAGAAGACGTTGGCGTCATAAGCTTTTTCCGGAATATCAGTTGGAATGCAGGGCCGCAAAAAAAAATGGATATTGTCCAATGCGTCGACGAGTCTGCCAAGCTGGTAAAGATCGTTTAGGGTGGTCGGCCGTGCGTTATTGCTTCCAGGATCTAGAATTTGAATTGCCGCCCCGCCAGTTCCCAGGTAGACCTGATGTCGGCTGAGATCCAAGTCATTCTTTTCGTCCCGGCTGCAGAGAATGACTTGTTCCGGCGCTTTGGCTACTTGTTCGAGCACCAGTTTTCGTGGAAAGATGACCCGCGCCTGATTGCGGTCGATGGTCGCTCCGGCATCTTCAAGCATTTCAATGGTTGCATCCAATCCGGATTCATAGGTGAGGCCGATTGATTCTATAATCGTCAGAGAAGCATCGTGGATGGTTTCGATTTGATCCGGTGATAGTGGTGTGTAAAGACCGCCGGAAAGACCTTTTAAATTCATGTTTGCCTCTCTGTTGATATTTATGCCCTGCTGGGCTATTGGCTGCTATTTTATTTTATCTATAAATTTAAAGATAGGACATTGTTTTTTTAAAGAAAACGTACGAAAATTTTGAATTGTGTATTAGCCCCACCTGCGGCCCAACATATTGAGGCGTCAATACAATGGAACCATTGATATCCAG
>CACVKW010000388.1 GCA_902749685.1 Olavius sp. associated proteobacterium Delta 1
TGAAGACCATTGAAAGTATTGACTGATCCTGGATTCTGGTTTCTGGATACTGGATGTCGTTGAAATTCACCGATAGTGTACTGTTAGATATCCAGCATCAAGTATCAAGCATCCAGCATCTGCCCGGAAAAAGCAA
>CACVKW010000389.1 GCA_902749685.1 Olavius sp. associated proteobacterium Delta 1
AACTTCGCTGCTGCAATGAAGACCATTGAAAGTATTGACTGATCCTGGATTCTGGTTTCTGGATACTGGATGTCGTTGAAATTCACCGATAGTGTCCTGTTA
>CACVKW010000390.1 GCA_902749685.1 Olavius sp. associated proteobacterium Delta 1
GTGCTCGGTTTATTCGGTCTTAGTTTCAATGAGTTATTGACGGGTGGCAAGCAACGAAGAATGGTACAGGCTCGGAGCGTGCTATGTTATTGGGGGACGAGAGAGCTAGGGATGAGCGCGGTCTCGATATCGAAAAGACTGAACATCGCGTCCTCGACGGCGAGCGAGTCCGCGATGAGAGGACGGCAAATCGTCGAGGAGCACGGATTGAAGCTTATGGAA
>CACVKW010000391.1 GCA_902749685.1 Olavius sp. associated proteobacterium Delta 1
GAACATTGCTGTCCAAAATAATTTGAAAATCAAATACTGCCTTTAATAAAAACAGGCAGTTATAAACGGGAAATTAGTGATTTAGAAATCAGGTTGTACC
>CACVKW010000392.1 GCA_902749685.1 Olavius sp. associated proteobacterium Delta 1
AAACTTTTTTACACCGCATTTAATCTGGAGCTGCGCGTTCGTAAAAATCACATCTTGAGAAAAGTTAAACGTCATATTGACTTTGATTTTATCTACAATGAAGTCAAAGACACATAC
>CACVKW010000393.1 GCA_902749685.1 Olavius sp. associated proteobacterium Delta 1
GCGTTTTCGGTCTCTAAAAAGCGGACAAAACGACGCAGCACGTACTTGGCCCCCCGAACGGTATGGTATGAGCGGCCCAGCACTTTCAGATTTTTCAAATAAACCGGAATGAGTTCCTTAATCTTCATCGCTTTTATCCTTTTTCTGCTTGCCCTCCGTAGCCCTTGCGGCGAAGGAGGGTCCTCTGATTCCCGGGTGTGTTTTATTGTGGGTTTGTTTGACCTCAA
>CACVKW010000394.1 GCA_902749685.1 Olavius sp. associated proteobacterium Delta 1
GTAATTTACGGTAGACCTAAAGCAGCAGCGTAATCTGGGTTAATTTATATGTAGGTTAGAGTTGAGTGAAACAAAACCTAACAAACTATTGATATAGAATACTCGTAACGTCCCTAAATAAGAGGGAAAAGAACTGGGGTCAGCACTTGACATAGGACAAAAGACTGGAATGAAGAGTTAAGGCTGAAAAGGGGGCGACTTTAAATGGTTAAACGAAAAAAGTAGGGATCAGGTCTTCATTCTTGACAAATTGAAACAAAGGAGAAGATACGGAAAATCGGAAAGCTATATCTCTCACAGAGAACGCAAAGTTTTTGGGATGAATTCCAGAGAGAGGAATTCAACCCAAGGTGCTACCCTTCGGGGAAGTTTGAGGGTCATAATTGCCATAGCAAAGGATAGAATACCATAAAATTGCTACGAAGGTGGCTGACTGTTTAATCTGATTTTTCCTCTTAAAAAATCAGATCAAATATAAAAGTTCTTCTATGTGATCTCCGGGAATGCGGGACGTCCATAAGTAAATCAGTAAGTGGACTATTGGGTCAAACCTTTATTCGTGGCAAATATGGGAGATAAAAAATTCCGTGAAAATAAGGGAGGTGAGTCTAAAACTCGTCCGGCATGATGCGTGAACCATGAACAACCGCCAAGAGGTCTATATGGTTTTCTACCACAGATGCACGGAAGACACGGAGGGAGCCAGGTTGGGTGGAATCGTAGGGTGGATTCTATCCACCAATTGCTTTTACTTCCTTAATTGGGGACGTCCATAAGAAAATAAGAAACTCAAATTGAACAGTAATAAAGCAAGTAGGGTAGATACTATCCAAGTGAAAACAACGGGGTCAGGTCTTGAATCTTGAATATTCAATAAAATGTAATTTACGGTAGACCTAAAGCAGCAGCGTAATCTGGGTTAATTTATATGTAGGTTAGAGTTGAGTGAAACAA
>CACVKW010000395.1 GCA_902749685.1 Olavius sp. associated proteobacterium Delta 1
CAACGGGTGTTAACCCGCAAAGAGATCCTATCCTTGCTGGATCAACCCAACCTGGGCACCCGCATTGGAATCCGGGATCGTGCCATCCTGGAGCTGTTCTACTCCAGCGGGATCCGCACCGAAGAGCTTTGCCGGCTGACCATCTACGATGCGGACTTAACCGGCAAGGTGCTTAGAGTCAAAGGCAAGGGACAAAAGGACCGGGTGGTTCCCATCGGCAAGCATGCGGTAAAGTTTATACGGGAATACGTGACAAAAGTTCGTCCTCATTACACCAAAAAGAGCCGCTCCAGCCGTCATCTATTTGTGGATATCCACGGCAAAGCCATCGGCAAACCGGCCGTCTCCGTGATGGTCAGAAAATATGCCAAGGCAGCTAAGATAAAAAGAGCGGTCAGTCCCCATGCCCTGCGCCACGGCTTTGCCACAGCGCTGATTAAAAACGGGGCGGACCTGATGGCCGTGCAAAAGATGCTGGGCCATGCTTACCCGAGTACCACGCAAATTTATATCCGTTCCCTGGGCCTGGATATCAAAAGCGTCCATCAAAAGACCCACCCGCGGGAAAAGGACAAAGCTGACAGGAAATCAATAAAACCAAGCATCGAAAGGATCAGACCGCAGCATGGATCACAATAATTTTACATCACTGGTTAAAAAATTTGAAAGGTCGCTGAAAGTATTAAACCGATCAAACCGAACGATCCGGGAGGTCATTAGAAAACTAAACAAGTTTTTTGATTACCTGCAGTCCCTTGAGATCGCCCACGTTGACGGCATCACCCGCGAGATCGTCAAAGATTACCAGATCGAGGTTTATCAAACTGTTAATGCCAAAGGCTATCCCAATACTGTGGCCTATCAAAACAGCATGCTTTCTGCTGTCAGACAGTTTTTACAATTTTTAGTTGAAGACGCTTATATCGTATCCAACCCCTCCAGGGACATCCAGTATGCCAAACAGCCTCAAAGGCTTCCCAGTGGCATTCTGAGCGCTTCAGAGGCCAGAAAAATCCTGCAGGCGCCCGACACCAAAA
>CACVKW010000396.1 GCA_902749685.1 Olavius sp. associated proteobacterium Delta 1
GCATCCACAACCGGCGCATCGGCTGACTTGACCTCAATCAACGTCTTAAACGGCACACATATGATGGCTTCCCCCGTGTGTTGGATCCAGCCGATATTGGCACACAGCTGGCGGGGGCATTCTGATTTTTTAACCCGCACTTTTTTGTCCTTGGAAACCGCCAAATTGGTACAACATTTATAGCTGCTGCGGCCAAATCTCCAGTTTTAAATCAGCAGGCCACCATGTTAGTTTTTCTAATTTTGATAATTCATGATAAGTTCCGTATTTTCCCAATGTTTGAATTTTGATACGAGGCTTTCGCCTTCTTTCAAATTTACAGTGTGTTGCTCACTGACCAACTGCTGCCCCTCAGGGGAAAGCAGCCAATCCAAAAAGGATTTCACCTCGCCCCTGGGCTCACCTTTGGTCACGAGATAAAGCGGTCGGAAAAAAGGATAGCTGCCGCTGGCCACGTTGGCTTTCGTGGGCGCCACACCATCCAGAGCGACGAGCTTGACCTTCCTTCGCCTCGCGCTGGAAACGCCGGAAAGGCCAATGGCATCTTTCCTTTTTTCAACCTTTTGCTCCACCGGCGCGCTGGATTTCAGGTTAATCGCCCGTCGGTAAAAACTGGCTTTGGAGTCGTTGAACAGCATCCTGCGGGCCATGTATCCCACCCCATTTATCCTCCCGCGACGGACCACGACGGCGATGGGATCATTGGTGCCGCCGACTTCGCTCCAATTCCGAATTTCTCCCTTCATGATTTTGAATAGCTGCTCCCGGGTCAGATTATCGACGGGGTTGTCCGGATGGACCATAGCGACCACCGCATCCCAGCCGACATGGGTCATCCGGACGCCTTTTTCCATATCCGATAACTCCGGTTTAGCGGGCCGGCAGGCACCGCCGATATCGGCATCCCCGGCGGCGGCCGTCCGAATACCCAAGGTGGCACCGCCTCCCTTGAGCGAGATGACCTTGCCGGTCTTTTTTTTATAGGCTTGGGCGGCTTCGGCCATGAACGCTTTCTTGGTAATGCCGCAACCTCTCCATCTCAGATCGACTTTTTGTTCAACTTCGGCAAATGCCGGGAATGCTAAAATCCCGATCGATACCAGCATAGCAACTGTTGTTTCCAGAATGGTCTTCAATTTTTTTGGCGGTTTCATAATCAATGTCTCCATCTATGCAATTAACCTTAACGCCTTTTCTCTATTGATCCTGGCGCACCATTTTACCGCTCCTCCGCATTTAGGACGGAAGACTTATACCGGTGCCATCTGATCCTGTTTGAAGCTGATCCTGAGGCGCGGGTTGAGCAAGGTCCAGTTTCCGCGGTTCAATAACCTCATCCTTAAGAGAGGTCGGTTCATTGTCTTGATTTTCTTGATCCTCCTCTAATTTGAATGCTTCGACCGAGACCCGAAGATTCTCGGCCGTCTGCGCCATATTCTGCATGGACTCTGCCGTGTGTCGGCTGGCGGTGGAGGTTTGGGAGCTGATCTTACCGATTTCTTCCATGGTTTTTGAAATACTTTCCGAGTCCTTGGCCTGTTGTTTAGCAGCCACGGAGATTTTCTGAATCGATCCGGCAACCTGCGAGGATACGGTTTCAATTTCCTGCAGCTTATTATGAGCATCATCGGCCAGTTTAGACCCCTCCACAACATGTTGAATACTCTCATCCATTCGGGTACCGGCCTCATTGATTTCACCCTGAATATTCTTGACTAGAGTCTCGATCTGCTTGGTTGAGTTGGTTGACCGTTCGGCCAGGCGCTGGACTTCCTCTGCCACCACGGCGAAACCGCGGCCGGCATCTCCGGCCATGGCCGCCTGTATGGAAGCATTCAGCGCCAGGATGGAGGTACGATCTGCAATTTCGTTAATAATTTGAACGATGTTACCGATCTCCTGAGAGCTTTCGCCCAAGCGCTTAATCGCACGGGCGGTTTCCTGGACCCGTTCGCGAATGGTATCCATCGCTTTGTTGGTTTCCTGCACGGCAGTCGCACCATCTTTGGCATTGATCATGGACTGCTCGGACACAGTTGTGGATTGCAATGCTTGCTCGGCCACCTCCTGGATAGAGGCGGCCATCATGTCGATGGCAGCAATAGATTCCGATATCTGGGCCGATTGCTTTTTACTGGTTTGGGCCAGCATCCGCGTAGATGAACTGATTTTGGTGGAGGTGTTGCTGACTTCGAGGGTGGCCCCTTTTACATCCTTGACAATCTTGGTAAGCTGTTCCGCCATGTCATTAAATGAGTCTGCGATCGAACCGGTGAAATCTTCCGTTACGACGGCGCGAGCGGTCAAATCACCTTCCGTCAGCGCGCTGATTTCATTTAATAGCTTCACAACGGCGGTCTGCATGGCATCACGCTCCGCACTACTTTGTATGAGGGTTAAGGTATTGTCCAACATGGCGTTGAGAGAAGCCGCCATGGTGCCCAACTCATCCCGGCTGACCACCCGGGTACGGGCAGCGTATTCGCCCATACCGATATCGCTGAAAAGATTTTTAATATGGTTGATCTGTCTGGTGAGCCCGCCCGCGATGGCCATGGACAACAGCACCACCAGAATAAATGTGGCTCCAAGCACAATCGCGCTGATCCAGGCCAATCGCACCACCGGTTTCCTGACTTCATCCAGATTGATATCCGCAATAATGGCCCATTGGACGCCGTTGGGGTCGAGCTTAGAGGGCGCCTGAATCATCAGCGAAGACCACGAACTTAATACCGGAATATCCCGGTAGTTATCGGCAATCGAGGTGGCGGACTCGCCGGACAGCGCGTCTCGCACAGCATCCGTATTAATTTGGACTTTGGGGTTTAATATCGTAGTCTCGACGCTCAAATCGTCCAGGAAGCGGGAGTCGCTGCGCCACATTTTATCGGGGCCAACCAGGTAGGTTTCACCCGTTGCTCCCAACCCGGTGTGATCCTGCATAATTACGTCAATCTGGTCCATTGACAATTGCGCGACCACAATCAGCTCAACGTTGTCTTGTAGAACAATTGGTTGGGCGATAAAACCCGCCGGGGCATGAAGACTAGGAGCATACTTTTCAAAGTCGGCGATTCGCAACTGTTTGGTGTCCAGGACTTCCGCCACCAGCCGTCCCAGGTTGGTATCTTTATATGGGCCGTTCAAAAGGTTGGTATGGTAGTCGGGCTCATGCTCAACGGAATAAAAGAGATAGCCGTCGGGACTGACAAGATACAGGTTATAATAGCCATAACCTTCTTTGTAATAAGTAAAATAGTCTTCCTCGGCGCCTTCATATTTGGGAGAGATAATCTCCTCAACACTGGCCGTGACGTTTATCGCCCAATTTACTCCGGGTATCCGTACGGGAGCATATGCGCTGAGTTCATATATACCTTCCTTGCTAAACTGGAAGCCCGTGCCGGACTCTCCTGCGACTGCTTTTGCCAGAAAAGGACTGGACTCAGGATCACCGATATCGCCTTCCTTGACAAAGCGCTCACTGCGCAACTCGAATTCTCCTTCGGTCTGGCTCTGGCTCACCAGATAAACCTCAGTGGTTTGGCTAAGACCCGTGCGTTCCTGAATGACCATGTCGATATTGTCGACGGGAATCTGGCCCATGATAACACCTTGTATGCGCCCGCCAGCCTTGACCGGGGCGGCCATGAAAGCCAACTGGATTCCACCTGCCGGTTCATATATTCCAAAGTCCTGTAAGGAGACGCCCTTTAATCCCTTTTGAAAAGCTTGTCCTGCAGGACTGTTTTTGAGTTCGCCGGAATTCAGGTTCTGACCTAGATCGGATTCTTTTTCGACGGTATACAGCACTTTTCCGCTGGCAGAAATCACATACAAATCGGAATACCCGTACGTGTCCCGATACTGCTCGAACCAAGGTCCAAATTTTTGCTCGACAGTTTCCCATTCCGGCCCGTCGACCCTTCCGGCCTTTTCAAATGCCATTAATGCTGCTACAACGGTGGCATTGGTACTAAGAGGGATCGCATCACCCAGCCGATTCAAAAAGTAATTTTCAATCTGAACTCTTTTGTATTCCCGAACGGTTGTGAGCTTGTCAAAAGCCTCCTGTTGCATGGTAAAAACAGTTTCGCGTAAGACGTTCATGTCCGCTTTACGTTCATCAAAGTAATTACCGATTGCCGTTGCCTTGGTACTCCGGATTGCTTCCAGGTTGTCGAGCGCCTTTTCCATCAGCGAATTCGAGGCTTCGTTGTAGGTAATGGCCCCGATGATAACCAGGGGAATGAGTGCAATGGATAGCGTCGCAACCAGCAATTTTTTCCGAATACTATGGGAAATGAGCCTGAACGGGTCCCAGTTTCCAATTTTCGAAAATACTTCCCGTATGCTTTTCATATCGAAAAATCTCCTATCTTAGTGAATTAACTATCTGGAAAAAGTATTGTTACCAAAAATTAGGCTCTCCATCTAACGCCGGAGCTATGTGGGTGTCTGAATTTATTTCGAAGTCGCACCGGCAGCCGACAATGGCTTTAGCCGACGATTACCTATAATTTTATTGCAGAAGCTTGGTGATATTTTCCGATAATTCTTGGTCCTCATAAGGTTTCGTCATATAATCGTCCGCACCCTGTTTTATCCCCCAGAAGCGATCGCTGTCCTGGGACTTGCTGGTCATCATCAGAATTTTAATATCCTGGGTGGCGGGAGACGTTTTCAACTGACGGCATACCTGAAAGCCGTTCTTTTTAGGGAGGATGACATCCAGCACGATCAAGTCCGGATTTTCCCGCACGGCTTTTTCCAGAGCTTCTTCACCATCAATTGCCGTGATGGTTTCATATCCTTCGTTCTGCAACAAATCTGTAATATTGCGCAGAATTGTCGGACTGTCCTCCACTATCATAATTTTTGCGTTGACCATTTTTATTTTCCCGCTTCGAGTGCTATTTTCCATTCGGAAAATTCTTTCCAACAAAAGAGAAAAGATGCTTCCGATCAGAAAACAGCTAGACTCTCCCGAGCGCAACCGCTTCCCCGGTAAGCAGAGTATCGGGGCCGTGCTAAGGGTATTTTAGCTCCGGCCCTTCAACCTACTCTTTGGTTTTTATCGTTTGATAAATTGGTCTATGCCTTCTTCTTTCCAAACTTTCAGAGTCTTTTCGTCCTTGGAATCAATTTTGACTCCAATGGCATTAACCGGGACATCATGGCGTTTTTGAATCTCTATCCAATTCTTTTTTATGGCATGGTCTATACCCATAGAATCACCTCCTTTTTCCTGGGGCATATTGATAATTTTCAAACAATTTTTTAATAGATGAAAACTGGTAGTGAGCGGGGTCTTCCGGTCCGACTACCGCCACCGCAGTCTGACCCAACGCATCCTGCAAAACCTCATCGGCTATAGACTGTAACTTCTGAATCTGGATTCCATCTATTTGTGCCAGGATGTCTTCATCGGGAATGTGTCGGCCGAAATAGAGCTCCTGCGATGCCAAGCGGTTCATTCGCGTATTGGTGTTTTCCCCTGAAATTAGATGTTGGCCCCGGATGTGCATTTTTGCTTTCCAGAGTTCTTCTTCGCTTACCGCTTCAGTAGCAGATATTAATTTCCAAATTTCATCAAGAACCAGGTTTAAAACCTGCAGGATATTTTCCGGGGCAGTGCAGCCTTCAACAACCAACATGCCGTCATCTCGATAGGCATGGTAATCGGAGCCAATGTGGTAAACCAAACCTCGATTTTCCCTTATACGCCGATATAATCGTGAACTGATACCGGCACCTAGGATATTATTGAGAATATGTATTCCATAACGGTTGGGATCGGCGTACGGGCAAGTCCGGATACCCAGAGAAAAGTAGACCTGGGAAACCGGCATATATTTCAACGTCACCCCCGAATGAAAGACCGGTAATTTTTTAGCGACCGGCTCGCTTGAGCCGATCATTCGCCAAAATGCATCCCGCACCTGGGCAACAAAATCTTCATGGTCGACGTTACCGGCGGCAGCGACAATAATCCGGTCTGGAGAATATTGTTGATGAACATAATAGATGACATCCTCGCGGGTAAAAGACGTGATCGTTTCGGCTCGGCCGGCGATGGAACGGCCCAAGTGATGGTCCTGCCAGGCAAAGGTTTTTAGGAGATTGTGAACATGCTCGGAAGGTATGTCGCCGCCGGATTCTAATTCCCGTAAAATAGCATTTTTTTCCCTCTCGAGACTGTCAGGAGGGAAGATTGAGTTTAAAAGAATGTCACCGAGCAGGTCCAGAGCGTAAGTGAAATAATCATCAAGAACTGTAGCGGAGTAACAGGTAAAATCCCGGGCGGTGAATGCGCCCATATGGCCGCCGGCCTCATCCATCAAACGGGCGATTTGGGTTGCATCTCGACTGCTGGTGCCGCAAAATAGGAGGTGTTCTACCAAATGTGCCAGCCCGCTATGGCCTGGAGCCTCGTTACGAGGACCTGAGTCAATCAGGATACCAAGGGAGATGGAACGATGCCCGGGCATGGTTTCTGTTACAACTCTTATGCCGTTTTCCAAGGTAGACTTCCGATACATGCCCTTCCTTTCGCTTAAGTCTCTGGTTTTCGAAATATGCTCAGCCGAATTTCTTTTCGAGCCACCGGGATAGGCAGCACTCAAATTTCCCGATTGGACAAAACCGAATCCCATATGTGGCGATAGTACTTTCACGGCGAGTTCAATTTCCTCCGGTTAGGATGTTTTTTATATGGGCCACCACCAAAAAGCCGTTGGCCCACTCATAGACACCTTGTGCAAAAGACTTTTCGGGAATCCATCCATCGGATACCGGCGAGCACTCCAACGGGAGCTCCAGCATTTGAATGGGAGGAACCACGCGCAGCATGATTCGATAAAAGTTCGTCGTTGCTGCCTCATTTTTTGCGGCTCGAACCACCATCAGTCGCTGAACTTTTGAGGAATTTAGAGATTCGATTCCCAGACAAGATTCCAGAGAGATAACCGGCAGCACCTGGTTGCGCCATTCGGCCAGTCCTTCTATATATGAAGGAGAAAAGGGGACCCGCTGCACGGGTGCATTCAATAGAATGTCTTCCATCTGGCGCTGGCTGAATAAAAAGTAAATCTGCCGACTCGAAACCTTGGGAGTCTGTGCAGGGAAAATCAGCACCCTTTGTTTTGAGGTTGTTATATTGTTATTATATTGCATTACTTAAGCCGTTCATCTAAACACCTACTTAAAATATGTCTTAGATGCCATCTTTAGCGAATAGTTCATTATCTTTCATCACTTGACTGCAAAAAACTTTCAAAGGCCTGCTCGAATATCTGCCGAACGCTATCAGTCAGCTTGTTATTCTGTATAATTTTGAGAGTTTCGCGTTCCACTATTTTTGCCAGTTGTGTATCCGGCAACATTTCGGTTACAATCTTTTCTATCCGGGTGGCGTCAACGGACGATAGGTCTGAAAAATCTTCAACCGGCACCTTCGATTTCTCCTCCATGTCCACAGGCGCAGGTGGCTTTTCTGTTTTAGAAGAACCGGTGGTTAGGGATACATGCGTTTCCACTTGCTGTGAGGCCTCCCTACCGGCTTGTAGAGGATTCGTCGAAAATGAAGCTGTTTCGCTTAAAGATGCCTCATCAACACCGGAATCGTCGAGTGTTGCAAGGCCCATGTCCACTTTAGGCATCTCTTTGACATGCGGTATGAGCTCTGCATCGACGGTAGCTTGATTCGATTGGTAAATATCAGGTTCGGGTGTTTCACCGCCGTTTGGGGACTTCGGGCCACGGTCTGAAATGTTCGAGACCTCGTTTGCAGCGGTGATGATTTCTTCGATTTCATGGGAATCCTCTATACCATCCGCTGCTTCATTGAAATTCTGTGTTTCGACTGTTTGCTGAACGATTGGCACTATCCCTTCAGGCTTTAAAAGCAATATCAGCTTATTATCATGCCTTACCACTTCGGAAAAACATGACAGCGTCGGACCTCCAAAGATGGGCGAAAGCGGTTCAACGCTGTCATTGTCGTAGGGAATTACTTGGTTGACGCGACTGACAATCAGCCCCAGCGTATACTCCTCCGCTTCCACCACGATCAGTTTTTCGTTCTCCCAATCACGAGAAGACGTTTTTCCCTCAAAGATGGAGACAAGATCATACAGCGGCATTTGCTTCCCATCTACATCCCGCTTGAGCCGATGTCCGTCTTCTGTCCACTCCGCAACTACAGGCTTCGCACTTTCTATGCCCTTGACGAGCGGCAAACCGATGCCATAGTGCAATGTTCCCACCTGAATTAGAAGCAGTTCTCTCATGATTCTGATCCTCTACCGGTCAGCTTTATTACCAAACGAACGAATTCATCATCTCTGTAGGGTTTGGCCATGAAACCGCTGACCCCCAGGGCCATGGCTTTTTCCCGATGCTTGGATGCGGTCCTTGAAGTAAGCATCACAACCGGGATGTCCTCATATCCGGCCTGTGCTTTGATGGCTTCCAAAAATTCATAGCCGTTCATTCGGGGCATTTCGATATCAAGCACGATCAGATCCGGTCGGCTCTCTCTGAGTTTCTCCTGTGCATCGATGCCGTCTATAGCGGTTTGCACCTTCCATCCTTGATCTTGCATCAGCCTGGAGACCACCTGGCGGACGCTGACCGAGTCATCAACCACCAAAATTTTCAGCGGCTTTTGCGTCCGCAGCTCCTGATCCGAGTGAGTATCCTCCATTACTGAAGTCTGAGACCACAAAAACTCTGCAATGTTCAATATGGGTATCACACTGCCGTCACCCATAATCGTCGCACCGGAGATGCCTTTAACGTAACGCAGATGCGATCCCAAGCTTTTGATTACAACTTCTCGCTGGCCCATCAAGGTATCAACCACCAGGGCTCCCCGTCGGCCACCGGTTTCCACAACCAGAGTTACCGGGTATTCCGATGACCCCGCTGGTTCGATACCCTTATTTCCGGCATTCAGCAGATCGACCATGCGGAAAAGCGGCAACCCCTCATCATTGAGCCTTATGGCATCATGATTGGGCCCTAAAACATTTTTAGGGTTTAAACGGATGATTTCGCTGATCTCATTTAAAGCGACGGCATAGGTTTGTTCTCCGGCAGTAAACAACAGGGCCTTGACAGCTGCCAGCGTTAGGGGGATGCGAATGGTAAATCGGGTTCCTTGCCCCTCTTCAGAAGCTACCTGAATTACACCTTTAAGATCATGGATATTTTCTTTAACCACATCCATGCCTACTCCGCGTCCCGAGATTTCGCTGATTTTAGCCCGGGTACTGAAACCGGGATAAAAGATAAATTGAGCCAACTCAACTTTGGACATGTCCTCAATTTTTTCGGAAAGACCCATTCTTTGTGCTGTCGATTTAATCGCGGAATGGTTCAGACCCGAACCGTCGTCTGATATGTGAATAACTACCTGGTTTCCTTCGCGGGAGGCGTCCAGTTTTACGGTGGCAATCGCTGATTTTCCCTGAGACTGCCTCAAAGCTTCTGGTTCGACGCCATGATCGATGGCGTTTCTTAGCAAGTGCATCAGAGGATCAGTAATCTTCTCCCAAATCAGTCTGTCCAGTTCAATGTTTTCTCCCGTAATGACCAGTTTGACTTTTTTATTCAGTTTTCCGGCAATCTCGCGCACCGTTCGTTGCAATCTATTGGTGATAAGCGACATCGGAGTCATTCGAACCCGCATCATTTTATCCTGCAGTTCACCGAGAATAACTCTTTGACGCGTGAGATGGCCGTCAAAATCACTATAGAGATTTGATAATTGAGTGTGAAGCGTGCCAACATCGACGGCAGATTCATTCAGCATTCGAATTATTTGATTAAGCTCAGAATATCTATCCAGCTCCAATGAATCAAAGTCGTCAAAGCCGCCGGCCTCCGTGGCTTTTTTGCTGTCGCCAACAGCAAAGTCCGGCATGTTCTTTAGCTGTTCGAGGGCCTTTACCTCATAGCTGACTTCCAGTTGCCGGGCGATATTTTTCAGGTGCCCCCGGGATAACTCAAGATCGTTGACAGCCTCCGTGAAGAGATCCATCTTCTGGTCAAATGCACTCAAGGCGATGATCTGCTCGCCGGCCAAGTTAACCAGGTCATCTACGCGGGCCATATCAACTCTGAGCGTTTTAGTAAAACGCGTGCCGGGCTCTGAAACTTCCACCTTCCGTGAGGCTTCCACGGAAGAAACCTGCTCATTGCTTTCCTCAACGGATTTTTCTGCTGGCAATATATCCGCCTGATCTATCATGGCTGCGGGCTCGTCCGGTGCCGTCACATTTTCCTGGGTTTCAGGAGTGGTGTCCATGATTTGTCCATATTGTATTTTGAGCGAATGCGCCTTGGAAGAATCTGCCTCCTGCGGTTTTTCAATGATCTGTTCCAATAAATCGGAGGACTCTGCCAGCACGGTTACAATTTTTGGAGAGATTTCGGAAGCTTCTTCATAGAGCCAGTCCAGAAGGTCCTCCGTGCTATGGGCATATGCTGCAAAATCCTGAAAACCGATCACGGCCGCAGCCCCTTTCAGGGTATGCACGGCCCGCCGGATGCGGCGAATTTCCTCCCGGACAGTAGACGAAATTGAAACAGTTTCATTTACCCGCGATTCAAGCGCGTTTAAAGAACGACCTAAATCCTCTAAATGCTCTTCCGCTTCTTCATAAAAACTCTCCAGCAATTCGGGAGGAATGTCATTGGTTTTCTTTTCTGGCGGAATCTCTTTTTCAGCTTCAACTAGATGCTCTTCGTTTTCCAGCACAGATTCGATCGAAAACTCAAATTCATCTGAATTTTCGGATACCAGCGACATATCCTCGATAATCTCTTCATTTTCGTGTTTCTTTTTCTCAGATTCCGGTTTTTCTTCTAAAGGGAGGCATTCACACTCCGGAACCGAATCTAGCAGCTGGCTCAAAACCTGCTCATCTTCATCTACGGCAAGTCCCCGTATACGCCTGAAAGCCAGGACTGTTTCTTGGAGCATTACGCGAGAATTTACGCCCCCATCCATGTAGCTGCGACAATATTCCTGGAACTGGCCGATGGTTTTATGCATGGTTTTAAAAGCTTCGTCTGAAAACTCCAGCTTTTCAGCGATGATTTCATCCAGGTATTCTTCCATTTGAAAGGCGATGTGGCTCAGCCCGGCCAATCCTACCATGGAGGATGCACCTTTAACAGTGTGTACCAGTCGATGGGTTTCCTCAAGAACCTCGCTGCTGTCAGACCCTGCCTTAAGGGACTCTAATCCAGCGGTCAAAGAAGGGATATAGCTAGTCACTTCTTCGATAAATCCCTTTATCATCTCAGCTTTGAGTGCTCTGGACATCGATTGCCTCCTTAATGCACTTAACGGACAGCATGGGTTTAATCCTCACAGCGGTGATTTTACTGAATTGTTACCAATCCTATACTTTATATGCTTTTAATTACTTATAAAGTTGTTTGCGCTAACCCGCTTTGAAACTCTTCATTCGCGGGGAAGATAATAGTTTGTCTATATCGAGTATGCTCATTAAGTTGTCCTCATAGAAGGCGACTCCCGAAATAAAGTTTGCGATTTCTCCTTCTCTAAAGGGGCTGTCCTTAATATCGCTGTCTATTCGATCCAGTGAAAGCATACCCATAATTTTCTCAACAACAATACCCACTTTCATGTTTTGATTGTGTATGATGATAAACCGATTATTGCCCCTCCCTCCTGAGGAAGGAATTCCCAAAAAAACCTTTAAATCTACGAGGGAGATGATCTCACCTCGTACGTTGCTGATGCCCAAAACCCAATTCGGCAGGTTTGGCAGCCGAGTAATTTCCGGCCGATGCCCAATTTCCGAGGCACTGGCAAGCGGCAGGGCGAATATGTTTTTCTCCAAGGCAAACAGAATGAATTGGCTATGTACGTTCGTGCTAATCTCAGCCGGTTCCAGGGATTTTGCCGCCAGGTTGTTTTCCGGAAACGCGAGTTGACCTGTCTCCCTGTCGATTTCAGCAATTAATTCACTTAGCGATGGACGAAATGGATCCGATCCGGCTTTTTCGGCCGTGCTATTGCCGTCTCCCGATTTATAGATTGTATCCATGATAGATAAGCCTCCCTAAAGGAGTGTAACCGATCATCGGTTAGCAGTTTTTGCCGGAAAGCATTACCAATTCTCCGATCATACATCTTCTACATGAGTTTTGTGGCAGTGGCCAGCAAGTCTTCTCCGGTGAATGGTTTGGTCATGTAAGCATCCGCCCCCTGTTTTTGCCCCCAAAACCTATCGCTTTCCTGGTTTTTACTGGTCAACAGGATCACTTTGATGTTATTGAGATTGGTTGAATTTTTTATCTGTCGGCAGACTTTGAAACCGTTGAGTTTAGGCATCACTACGTCGAGTACAATCAGACCGGGTCGCTCAGACTCAGCTTTTTGCAGGGCCTCCTCACCGTCTGTAGCCGTTACTATCTCATACCCCTGCGATAGAAACGGTTCACTCATAAGCTTCAAATCTGTAGGACTGTCATCTACTATCATGACTTTAAATTTACGCATGTATCATCCTCCTATTTCTCAATTTAGATGCTTTTCAATTGTTTCTAATAGTTGCGCCGGCTCAAATGGCTTGGCTAAATACGCTGCCGAACCCGCCACTTTGCTTTTCATTTTATTGAGAATTCCATTTTTGCTTGTCAGCAAGGTCCAGATGGTTCAGTGCTTCTACAAATTTACCCATATTGAGATAGACCATACCCAACCAGTAGCAGACTTGAGCATTTTCTTCTTGAGCTATAACTCGTGAATACCTCTCAATCGCTTCTTTTTGAATCTTTTCGTAACCGATGTGGTTCAACTCCAAAAACAGATTGTGGATCTGAAAATGGGATCTGCAATTCGGAAACGTGAGGGCACCACTTTCCAATGGAATCCAGCAGAACCGACAGCGGGCGAAAGACTCTTTATTCACTCGGTTTTTAGCTTGTTGGAATTTTCTGACCTCTTCGATAATCTCCGGATCTTCGGGCGCAATCTTGGAGACATTATTTAATGACATTTCAATAGCTTTGACACTTTCAGCGATCCTGGAAAACCACAGCCATCCATCGCGGCTGTGTCAATCTTTTTTAAATGGCCGTACCAACCGCATTTTCGCATTTTTATAGTGGTGCCCCTCCGCCGCACAGATGGCTTCCTCACACAAATCAGCATGCGCTGTGGATGCACTATTTTCATCTTTCAGCCTGGCTGCTTCAAGCAGCAGAGCCCCTAATGACGCCTCAATTTCCCGTGGCACATCTGAGTCGGCGTCCTGAATTTCAATATTCGTGTCCTCTTTTTTTTTCGAATATTTGTTCTATTTCTGCCATCGGATTATTGCATTAGTCAAATTACATGATTCTAATCAACTTCGACTATATCTGTTTGTTGCAAGGTTAGTGCCAGAATAAAAATATCCTTGGAATTATAAAGAATATTTTAAAAGGGCACTTATAGGTTCAATTGCCCAATTTAGTCAAAAATTTGACATAATGGCGTAATTTCTCCCTGGAGGTCTGGGGCATACCAAGAAACTCACAGCCAAATCCCACATGTTCTAACTCATCAAAGTCTCGTACCCAGGTGACTTTTATTATTCATGGCAATCCTCATAAAGAGAAGTCTCTGGTTGCAGTAACAACTATTTTGGTTCAAAATTGTTAGTGCTCAATTAAAACTATCGGCCAATTGGCCTAAAACATTAACGCTAAATTATAGAAGTTCAAAAGTTCCATAAAATCACTCCGTTTGGCAGTGCCTATTTTTATGACGACTTACTTTGGATCTCGATCGGACCAACGGAAGGACAACTCTGTTAAATAACGACTGACATGTTCTGGACTCATGCAATGAAAAACGCCGGTCTTTACCCTTTCAAGCATGGCATTAAAAGATTGGCTGTATTAATGTGGACATTGCCCCGGATTAGAAGTCGTTGCGATAGCGATAATTCTGCTTAAAGTTCGAAGTAATAGATTTTTCAGGCTGGTATGATATAATGTTTCAAGCACAATCTTGAAAAGGAACAGCCCTGACAATGAAAAAGAAGCTTCAGTACCAAGGCTATCACTTGCTCGCTTTTCTCTTGCTGGGAGGGCTTCTTTACCATACCATCCTGGTCTATCCGGACGGAGAAACCAGGTTCTGGAAACTTTCTTCGTCGCAGTGGATCTGGTTTTCCTGGATCTTTGCAGGCATATTCCAGTTCTGGATAGCCTTTTTCTGGAGGTTGGAGCTTTACGGCGGTAGGATCAGCGCCTGGATGGGAAGGGCCGGCTTTTCGCTTTATCGAACCGGATACGTCGTTTTCGGCTTGCTCCGGCTCTTGCCCCTCATCCCCATCGCCCTGACCTCGCGAGGTACTGCATCGGTGCCGGCATGGATTTCACTGCCTTTCCTGGCTCTCACTATTCCGCTGTCGCTGTGGGGTATGTATTGCGCGACGGTCTATTTCGGGATCACACGCGCCAGCGGCGCGGATCATTTTATTCCGGCCTACCGAGACAAAAACCTGGAAAAACGTGGCATTTACAAGTACATCCCCAACGTCATGTATACGGTGGTGCTGCTGGCGCTTTATCATCCGGGCCTGATCTGGCAGAGCGCTCAGGGGATTATTGCGGCGGCAGCGCACCACGCGTTTGTATGGGTGCACTACTTTTGTACCGAAAAGCCCGACTTGAAGGAGATTTACGGAAACAGACCGTTGGCGGCGCTTAGGAGACCAGAGTCGGATGATCAAGGTGCTTAAAAACCAGGGATATCATTTGCTTTGGTACGTCGTGATCGGTACTTTCCTTGTTGCCGTAGTAGGACAGTTTCCAGAGCGATACAACCGCTTCTGGGGTCTATCGGCCTTCGAATGGATCGCGGTGTCGTGGATTCTCGCCGGCGTTCACCAAGCCTACATTACGTTCCTCGCGAGATTGGAGCTTTATTTGGGAAAGATCCGGGCCTGGTTCGGAAGGGCCGGTTTTCCGATTTTCAAGGTGGGATTCTACCTCCTCGGCCCCGCCAGGTTGGCGACGGTCATACCCATCAGCTTGGCCACGGTAAACACGCTGCCCCTTCCCAGGTCGGTTTCCGTGGCGCTCATCGTGGTCAGCGCACCCTTCATTCTTTGGACCTTTTACTCGTTCATTTTTTACTTCGGCTTACACCGAGCCGCCTGCGCTGACCACTTTGATCCAGCCTATCGCACTGGAGCCATGGAAAAAAGAGGCATTTTCCGGTTCCTGTCCAACCCGGGATACTGTTTCGGGATTTTGATCATCTACCACGCGGGTCTGCTGTGGCAGAGCTCGCTCGGATTGGTGGCCGCGGCAGCCCATCATGCCTTTATCTGGTGCGCGTACTACAGCTTTGAAAGGCCGGACATGAAGGAGATTTACGGTCCCAACGTCTAACCTGCCCGGCGCTGTAGGGAAAAAGAGGGACGTCCGTTATATAATTACATATAAAAGCAGCTGTGATATTGATCCTGTATGCCGCGTAAAGCCCGCATAGACGCGCCTGGCGCACTA
>CACVKW010000397.1 GCA_902749685.1 Olavius sp. associated proteobacterium Delta 1
CAAAAAGTATGATAATGGTATCTTAACGGCCGATACCCGCATTGTGCGAAGCGGCAGCCTGGCGATCCAGGACCGTGACGGCGCCAACCAGATCACAAGACAGTTTACCTGGGGTATAAATATGGGCGGTGGTATCGGCGGGTTGCTTGGCATGCGCCAGGGGGCCATGGACTACGCTTACCTCTATGACGGCAAAGGCAATGTCTCGGCCGTGCTCGACACGGCCCAGTCTGTAGCCGCGGCTTACCGCTACGACAGTTTTGGCCGTCTGCAGACCCAGGCCGGCAGCTTGGCGCAGCCTTTTCAGTTCTCGACCAAACGTTACTTTGCCGATTCCGGGCTTTTATATTTTGGCTATCGCTATTATGCGCCTGCATTGGGAAAGTGGATAACACGGGACCCCATTGGAGAATTTGGAGGATATAATTTATATGCCTATGTACTAAATGATCCGATTAACCTTGTTGATCCTGATGGTTTGATCGGGGGGATGATATGGCAGAAAGTCGTTGAGTCTGCTTATCGGTTAGCTCCATACATTCCTGCCGGAACAGCAGTTGTTAAAGACTTATTTGACAATAGTGGCCCATCGGTTTCATCTGGTGCACAGGAGGCTTGGAAAAGCTTTAATAACTGGAGAAAAAGAAAAAGTGATGATGCATGCGAGGCTGAAAATACGGATGCATCGGATTTTAGCCCAGAAGAAATTGAAGAAATTAATGAAATAGCAAGGAAGTTAGCGGCAGAAATGATATATGAACAATTAAGAAAAGAATCGGTGAATTATCATTCAAGGTGGCGGTAGGGTATGTATACTATTTTTGTATGCTACAATTAAGCAACTCTTTCTGACTCTTTAATCAAATGGCTGTTAAATCAATGATTAGGATAATAAATCATAGGGTAATAAACACTAAGGATTTAGCCAATTAGAATTAGCACTCATGACATGAATATTAATGGCATAAAAAAAAGTCAAATCGATACGAGTGTTTTCCAAAATGCAAAAAGAACAATATTGGATGATTATAGATATATTTATAGCGTCTATAATTATATTTTTTGTAAGTATATTTTTAATGGAAAGCTTATCAAGTTTTCGAAAATATTTTCCAGTAAATTTGATTTCTATTTTAAGTACTTTAATTTCATTCATTCTGGGAATTTTTTATTTATATTTGAAATACCCAATTGCTGTTTCCCATTTCGGTTTTGACAATAATAATATTAAAAGTACAATTGTCTGGGCTATTAAAGGATCCTTTTTTCTAATACTTCTAAATTTTCCCTATAAGATTATACTAATAGAGAAAAAAATTCCCAAAGATCATTTAATTGAGTCGCAGCAAGGAGTGGAGTTTTTATTTTTATTCCTATTTATTGCTGTAATATTTATACCTTTTGTAGAAGAATTATTCTATAGATCATTTTTATTTCGACTAATAAAAGATAGATTTGGTCTCGTTGCTGGATATCTCGTTTCGACTGGCTTTTTTGCATTAGGACATATGTTTTCCATAGGGTCCATAATTAATTCATTGATATTTTGCTATATTTACGAGAAATCAGGACGAATTGGTTCGAGCATTATAGCCCATACAATAGTAAATTTTGTTTGGTATGTGGCTGTTTATGGAACACTGAGGCAGTAATTACGCAACTCCAGAGGGGTCAGCTCTGATTTAACGCCTGGTAGGGCATCGGGGTCTGGTCTTAAATATTCAATATTGACAATCTCGTAAAAAGTCAAAATTCTCGAATTTCGGCTCCCTAACCTATTGAAATTATTGGGTGTGAAATTTGGAAATTGGCTATTTTCGGACTTTTTACGAAACCATCAATATTGATAAAAGATTAGGCAGTCGTGGGATTCAGGGAACATCCATTGGAATATTGGTTTACAAAAAATAATAATGATACGCAGATAAGATGCCACACACGATCTGGACCGGCTCAGCACCATTCAGACCGGCCCGTGCAGCTTTAACTATGCGTACCCCGGTGCCGATCCCCGCGGGACTGAAATCCGGAAATCCGGGACGTTGTTGACTGAGTTGACTTGCTGGCTGGCCTGCTGCAAAATTTTGGCAACGGCAGAGGTTGAACTCTCCACTCGCCGGACAACCTCTGCTGACGCAACACGCTTTCATTCCCCCAAAATAGCATGGCGCAGTGTTCCAGAAGAATCAAAGCGCACCTGCCTCTGCTCCATAGGTCTCCATTATTATAAAATCCCGCTAAAATTTTACTCAGCTTATTCACAGTCCCCCAAGATTCCAATAAACCTACTATGCCGACGGTGCGGTGCATACCGTGGACGGCCCCTGGGACAACGATACGCTGACCTACACATACGATCGACTGGGTCGTATGACCGGCATCAGCCCCCAAACCGGCCAAGCCC
>CACVKW010000398.1 GCA_902749685.1 Olavius sp. associated proteobacterium Delta 1
AGAATTATAAGCAAAGAAAATACATTCCTTTATAAAAACCAGAAAAGTAGATCCAGGGTGTTCACAACATAACTAAAACTGGCACCGCAACTGCTATGAA
>CACVKW010000399.1 GCA_902749685.1 Olavius sp. associated proteobacterium Delta 1
ATTAACAACCACCCTACATATAAGGAGGATTTTTTTCAATGACTCGTATTATTACTCACTTTATGACTCATTCTAAACCCGTTTTTGGACAAGAGTGACGGCAATTAAAAGAAAAAGACAGTCAAACATTAATCTCCAACTGCCTTCGATTCCAGCAATATTTAAAATTCTACACCAGACTTCGTTTTCTTCCTTTTTTATGGTTTTACCTATTGCTTTACAGAATTTTGTCTCGTACCTCAGTGCTCTTTTTAAGGACTTTGTTTATTTTTATTGATAGATCGCTTGCAAAATTATCCCATCGATCCCCACTAAAAATTAAGTCCTCATTAAATAAAATTAATTTTTCTCCATCTTTTTTTATGATATAAAGTTTATAATTTCTGAAACCTGGAAAAGAATAAGCTATTTTTTGAGAAGACAAACTCTGTATATCGTCTAAGTGGTAAGTGGTAGTTCTTTTCCCCTTCTTTACAATTGCAATAATATTCTTTTCTCTGTCTACAAAAATGCGACTTATGTATTTCTGCGCATAATAAATCATTAAAAAAGCAACAGCGCAAGTGGGTATGGTAAATAAAGACCCTATTAATATGTCCCTATTAGATCCTATAAAAATTGAATATAGGGTAGCAACCAAAAATAGCATCGCAGGAATTAGTATACATACACCCAACCATTGAATTATTAAAATTGTGAAGGATCGGGGAGATAAGATTATTTTATTGCTCCTATGACTTATCTGTATTGAATTTTCCATTCCTCGGCTCGCCATTATACTTATCTATTTTATAAATGCTTTTATAGTACATTAAAATTTAACTTACGGAAAAATATTTATAGAGCTTAATTCTCCAGATCTCAGATGTTTAATTATCTTTCCCAATAAGTTGGAGTATTTTGCCGGCGATTCTCTATTTCATCCATTGTTTTTTTGATATAATTGAAGGTCGCTTCAAACTCTTCCCATTCTTTGCATGCCTTTATTTCGGCCTCTTCCTTTGCTTTCCGCTTAATTTCCTCGTACCGTAGGTCGAAATCATCTAATCCTTTAAAAAACGTTAACATGCCGTGGTGGAAAGCAAAAACTCCCGTACCTATCAAAACACCACCAGTTCCAATGGTATGGGTAGCAAAAATAGCCCCAACTAACGAGGTCGCTTCTGCAGCACCGATACCTACAAGAGCAACTCCAGCACCTATGCTTATTAAACCTCCAAAGGTAGAGACGGCTCCACCAAATACTTTTCCCCAGTTAATAATTAAGCCGTAAGGATCAACCGCATTAATCGGGTTATTACCCGCATATACATATAGGTTAATGCCTCCTAGTAATCCGATCGGATCCGGCGTAAGGTACCTCCCAGTCCTGGGGTCATAATATCGGAAGTAATTGTAATGGAGGTCTGTCTCTTCATCGAAGTATTGGCCGGCATATATTCCGATGCACGTTGCCCCCTAAAGAGCACTTTTTTTTTGGGGGGTCCAGGAAGCTTGCTGCGTGTCAAA
>CACVKW010000400.1 GCA_902749685.1 Olavius sp. associated proteobacterium Delta 1
CTTAGGATAGTCACAATTCGGTGGCATATCGGAAGATCATCTTTTCTCCAACGCCACCGCTGTTTACCCCCAATTCCGCATATCCCTAAAACGTTATAAATCGTGAAAGAAATTATCCAAAAAATTCAGAATAAACTCGACAAATATCCTAACTTGAAAACCGAATATGGTGACAATTACGCCATCGTCTACCCCGCTGATGAAAACGGTTTTAAAGTCAGACTTGATGCTGGTGATACCGAATACACTGTTTCTTATAGTGGATGGCACGATCATTTTGAAGATCCTGATGAAGCTCTAAATTGCTTCGGCTTCGGCTTATCTGACAATTGTCGCTTAAAGGTATATTTGCACGGTGACTCCGAGTACAAATGGAAGGTGGAATATCTGAAGAACAGAAAGTGGCACAAGGACAGTGAAACAGGTGTTTTGTTTTTTAAATTTTGGCAAAAAAAGAAAATAGTCTATTTACAGAATAAACTGGTGAAAAGTTTATAACAATGCCAATGGAGCAGACGGCGTGAAGATCGCGGTTTTACGTAAAGGCCGTGCATACTTGGTACTCATTTAGGCCGCTGCTCATTGGCGGGCGTTCGGCCTCTCATCAAGAAAGAAGTTGAAAATGGACTTATGGAAATTCTTTGATATTACACACCGGGAACACGTCGTTTGCAACCCGATGAGTGTTGAGAAGCTCAATGAACTTATCGGTCTCCTGCGGTTAAGTCCTGGAGATCGCGTGCTTGAAATTGCCACAGGTAAGGGAGAATTCATCATCCGGTTGGCGGAGCATTATGCTATTGAAGGAATAGGAGTAGATATCTCGCCGTACTTTGTCTCTGGTGCCAAGGAAAAACATCGGCAACGTATTCCCGATGCCAAGTTGAGTTTCATTGAGATGAACGGGGCAGATTATCAACCGGAGGAACGGGAGAGTTTCGATTTAGTGGCCTGTATCGGAGCGAGTTGGATATATGGTGGGCATAGAGAAACGTTGAAGGCATTGAACGCGATGGCGGCAGCTGAGAGTTGGGTGGTCGTGGGAGAGCCATATTGGCAACAAGAGCCGACGGCGGAATATTTGGAGACTATCGGTGAAAAACGCAGTACATATGGCACACATCACGAAAACGTGAGGGTTGGGCAAGAGCTTGATTTGAAGCTGGTCTACACATTGGTAAGCAATCAAGATGATTGGGACAGGTATGAAGGATTGCAATGGTATTCAACGGAGCAGTGGGCGAGCGAGCATCCAGACGATCCTGATTTAAAAGATGTGCGGAAGCGAGTACAGGAGAATAAAGAGAATTACCTGAAGTGGGGGCGTGAGACGTTTGGATGGGCGATCTATGTGTTCCAAAAGTAAGGTTTGAAAGATAGCGGGCGGCCGAACATAGCAGTTAACTCAGACGGCTAAAACCGTGGGCTTTTAATTTCCATCCCAGCTAACATCAGTTTGAAATTTGCGCAGATCTGCGGTGTTAAATCCGCCGCTGGTTACTTTCACGTTGGCGATAAAAGATATATGCATCCATTAAAGAAAATATTGGAGTGGCTTCCAGAACTGGATTTTGCCATTCTTGCTCACGGATTTGCTTCTCATGGACGTGATTACATTTTCATTGTTGAGGATTGTCTCGGGCTTGACCAAGGTCAGCATGAGCTCGTGTTCACTCATTGTGTGAGATTTGAATATGAGACACGAGTGAGTGATGAAGTATGGCCAATCTCATGGACTGACGAATTTGTTGATTATAAGAAATGGCAAGAAGCCGGAGAGCCCGATGGATATGTATGGGGTACAAATTGGTCAAATGCATATCCCGGGATTGAAGTTGTTGAGAATTCATCTGTAGCAACTAATTGGGCAAAAAAAATAGGGAAACCGATGTACGAATTTACGATCGAGACTGATCGATTTTTCATGCGGCTTGTATTTCATTCTATTCGACACAGAAAAATAAATGAAGATACAAGTACAATTTCCCAAGTTACGATTCCACTAAAATGAATCAGCCAACCAATCGCTGAACCTGACCGGAAAAACTATGCGGTTTTTCGTAAAGGCCTGTGCAAGCTCGATGATATGGAGGCCGGCAGGTTAGCTCAAGACGTTATGGAGAGGATGAATGAAAAATATTTTTCCAACGGTGTTAATTTTAGTCGTATTTCTTGTAAGTTGTGCTGGCACAATAAATATTCATAATGCTCGCAAGTATGATCTGGCTGCTTATGACGCGCTTCAAAAAGGCGATTGGAAAACAGCACGAATGTTTTACAGTAGAGCCTGGGGAAATGCCAAGATGGGAAATGCTGATATAAGAACGGTATCCAGACTCAGATATGAATATGGGAGAGCCTCCGGTATTGTCTGCGAGTGGACTGAGGCTGAGTTGGCCTTAAATGAGGCTTTTGAATTGGACAGCAAAAGTAATGGCCCTCGTTGGATGCCTCTTGTTGAATTGGAAAGAATATGTATTGCCCAAAAGAATTATATAAAGGCAAAGGGATATTTTGACAAATTGATGCCCATTCTTTCTGAAATCCAAGCCGAAACAAAAGATCCCATCGGATACGCAGATCTGCTGGATGAATACGCCTTAGTGTTGGAAAATACAGGGGAGCCAGAAGCCGCAACGAAACATCGCCAACGGGCAAAACAAATAACGAAAACATTTCCTGGGAAACATGCGCACACGGAAATTACACCATATGGAACAGCTTGTAATAATTAACAATCCATAACAAGCGCCTGCACTTGACCGCAAAAATCGCGCGGCAAGTGAGGCGTGCCGTTGGACATACCGCTAGCGCGGAGAAATAATTAGAATATTTATAACCCACTGAAATTAAACTTTTAAATCCGATTTTTTCCCTATTTCACAGTTAA
>CACVKW010000401.1 GCA_902749685.1 Olavius sp. associated proteobacterium Delta 1
ACCGATAGTGTCCTGTTAGATATCCAGCATCGAGTATCAAGCATCCAGCATCAGCCCGGAAAAAGCAACGATCTCAGGCATAACGGCCAGGCTAGATGATAAGAATTTATG
>CACVKW010000402.1 GCA_902749685.1 Olavius sp. associated proteobacterium Delta 1
ATTTTATTCAAAACACGAAAAAAAGCCAAAACCGATCAAAGGCTTGGATGGGATGTATTCATTGAAGCGACTGTCTGAAATCATCTGAAAAGAAGTTACAGGGGTCCTTTGATTGAGAGAGAAAATAACTCTCTGAGCCGATCACAAATTAATGGAAGTCTTATCTTGATTCCAGGCACTATTGAGACTCGATTTATTTTATGGTAATGATGAAGCTGTTTCTAACTAACACATGATTTAGCGTTAATTTTCGGTGCATCAATCGGCTAATTGCCCATGAAAACGACACTTTATTTTAATTATACTAGAAAAAGGCAAGACAGAGCGCAAATTAAAGAGGAATGGATAGAATTTGTTATCGAAAATCCTGAGAAAACCGTAATTCAATCTGATGGCCGTATACGGAAGTGGTCCAAAATTACAGAGGTTAATAAATACCTCAGGGTTATATTATTGGAAGATGGAACTACGGTTCACAATGCCTTCTTTGACCGTTCTTACAAGGAGAAATAGAAATGAAAGTCAAATATTTTCCAGACACAGACACAGCCCATGTCGAATTCAAAGATAATGATGTTCACGAAACTAAAGAGATAAGCGAAAATATTTATATAGACATAGACGCAAAAGGCAATCTTGTGGGCATGACGATTGAGCACGCGAAAGCTAACGCGGATCTGTGGGAATTTTCCTTTCAAGAAATGGCTCATCAAACTGCGTAACTTACGATTATAATCGCCATCGCCGTCCTGAATGTATTCTCTGAAGCGACTGTCTGATGTCGTTTGGAAAAAATCCCCCTTTACAAAAATAAAATTGGCATGAATACTTTGGCCGTTGAAATTAGAGTGCCTGAAGCTTTAAACGTTTCACTCACAGATGACACATTGAGTGTTGATCTAAACGATGGACGCAGCATTTCCGTTCCAATCGCCTGGTTTCCAAGGCTGTTGCATTCAACCGAGCAAGAACGAAACAATTGGCGATTGATTGGCAGAGGGCAAGGAATCCATTGGGAAGACATTGATGAAGATATTAGCATAGAAGGACTCATTGCAGGGTTGCCATCAGGAAAATCACAGGAATCCCTTAAGAAATGGTTGGCTAAACGTTCAGAAAAGGCATCTTAACGTTAAGATTTTGTAATTTCCTCAACTAGCCAGATCAATTTATGATCCTTTCCGTTTAATCAAAATTATAAGCCTCCCCTGCTCGCCAAAGTTGGTAACAGTCGTTGTCATGCCTGGAAAAGCGTCATGTTCTGGACGATGGCCTTTCACACCGACAATAAAAAAGGCCGTCAGATGTTCTGACGGCCATATTTGTTTAGTGGCGTCCCCAATCACGCCTCGGCGTGACTGTTGTCCCGCATGTAAAGCGGAATGTCCAGGACACCGGCCTTTCACGCCGGCAATAAAAAAGGCCGCCAGTCTTTCTGACGACCTTATTTTCTAATTGGCGTCCCCAAGGGGATTTGAACCCCTGTTGCCGGCGTGAAAGGCCGGTGTCCTGGACCAGGCTAGACGATGGGGACGCAGGTAATGTGCATGGGGCATAGCGCAAAGCGGAAGGTCCGACAACCGTTCTTAACGCCATGCGCTTTGCGCTATGCCCTATGCTATAACTGGTGGGCCGTGCTGGGCTCGAACCAGCGACTCTCTGCTTAAAAGGCAGATACTCTACCGACTGAGTTAACGGCCCCTTCAAAAAACATAACTATTTAATGACATATTTGGTTTTTGTCAACCATAAAAAAGAAAACCCCTCAATTATTTTCGCCAAAATTCCGGCACTACCAGAATAATTACGGTAAATATTTCCAGCCGGCCCAGCAGCATGCACCAGACCAGCAGCCATTTTCCGGCAACCGGAATCCCGGCAAAATTTTCCACCGGGCCAACCGCGCCGAACCCGGGGCCGATGTTGCCGATGGTGGCCGCAACGGCCGAAAATGAGGTGGTAAAATCCACTCCCAGGCCGGCCAGCACCACCGATGAGAGTGCAAACAACCCGACATACAGCGCCAGAAAGCCAAGGACACTGCGCATGACATCATCGGGTACCGTTTTACCGCCGATTTTGATACGGGTGACCGCACGGGGGTGAATCAGGGAAAACAACTCCCTGTAACAGTACTTGAAGCACAGCATGGGCCGCAGACATTTCATGCCGCCGCCGGTGGATCCGGCGGATGCCCCCATAAACATGCACAGTAACAATATAAGCTGGGACATGGCCGGCCACTGCTCGTAATCGGCGGTGGCAAAACCGGTGGTGGTAACGATCGAAACCACCTGAAAGGCGCCGTAGCGCAGTGCATCTCCCATGGTATCGTAAACGGTCCGAAATACATCCAGGCTGACCACCAATATGAGTACTGCCACAGCGCCGAGGAAGAATCGGCACTCCGAATCCTGCCAGAACGCCAGCGGCTTGCCGCGGATCATCTGATAATGCAGAGAAAAATTGATACCGGCCAGCAGCATGAAGATGATGAACACACAATCAAAATAGACACTGTCGTAATGTGCCACAGAAGCATTTCGGGTAGAAAATCCGCCGGTCGGCATGGTGGTAAACGTGTGGCACAGGGCATCAAAAAGCCCCATTCCGCCCAGCATCAGTAAAATCACTTGCGCCAGGGAGATCACGGCATACACTTTCCACAGGATCACGGCCGTATCGCGGATGCGGGGTTTGAGTTTGTCGGGGACGGGACTGGGGACTTCCGCCTTGTACAGCTGCATGCCGCCAACCCCCAGGAAAGGAAGAATAGCCACCGACAAAACAATGATGCCCATGCCTCCCAGCCACTGGATGAAGCTGCGCCAGAAAAGAAGCCCTTTTGATACGGCTTCGATGCTGGTGAGCACAGAAGCTCCGGTGGTGGTAAACCCTGATACGGATTCAAAAACCGCATCGGTAATGCTGACGTATCCGTCTGCCAGGTAAAACGGTAGGGCCCCGAAAAGGCCTACGGCAGTCCAGCCCAGCGCCACAATGGCCATGCCTTCACGCTGGCTGATGACTTCGGCCTCGGCTTTAAAAAATATAAAATAGAGGATTAACCCGGTCGCCACGGTGATTCCCATGGATTTTACCAGCGAGATGACACTGCCGTCGCGATAATACAGGCCGACCAGGAGCGGAAATATCATGGTCAATCCGAAAAAAAAGGTCAGCACGCCGATAATTTTAAGGATAAACCGCCAACGCATAGAGTGTGGTGTCCTCTATTTAATTTACAAAACCCGGGGGGATTTAATAGTTCTTCATTTTCTACATCGAAGCTGCTTAAATCCCAAATTACAAACACCAAATTACAAATAAATCCCAATGACCAATATTCAAAACCTCGTACGTTTGGATCTCAAATAACAAAACTCAAATCGGAGACAAATTTCAAAGACAATAAATCAAATCGATTCGGCTGTCCCTGACATGCAATACTCAGCCTAAGTTCAGACCGAAGCAAACTCTTCGTTGAGAGTCAAAATCTGTTCGGATCATTGAAGCTTGGAATTTGGATATTATTTGTTATTTGTTATTTGGTGCTTGGAATTTTTTATATTCAAAGACTCGCCTGTATTTAGATGTCCTGTTCGCCTTTTTTGACGATATTTTGGCTCACAACACTAAAAATACTCCAATTTGACGGCCAGGATTTTTTCGATTTTCGGTATGGCCTTTCTGTGCGCGAAAATAATAATGCGGTCATCGGGCTTAACGATGCTGTCGCCGGTGGGAATGATAATATCCCCCTGACGAATGATGCCGGCCAGAATGGTTCCTTTTGGAAAACCTATCTTTTTTAGCGGTTTGTCCACAATACCGGATGTCTCAAGGGCCAGGGCTTCCATGACCTCAGCCTGCTCGCCCTTAATGGAAATGGCCGAAAGCACATTGCCCCGGCGGATGTGCTGCAGGATGGTGTTAATAGCGGAAAGACGGGGACTGACCACTTGCTCGATGCCAATGGCTTTCATTAAGGGGAAATAGCTGAATTTGCTGATTCGGGTAATGGATTTCTTGGCCCCCATTCGGGTTGCTAACAGCGATGCAAGAATATTGGTTTCCTCATCGCTGGTCAACGTGATCACCACATCCATGTCCTGTACATTTTCCTCAGCCAACAGCACCTGATCCGAACCGTCGCCGCACAGCACAACTGCCTTATTGAGCCCTTCGGCCAGCCAGGCGCAGCGATCGGCATTTTTATCAATAATTTTGCAGTGAATCGCTTTGTCCTCAAGACTTCCGGCCAGACGATAGCCAATGTTTCCAGCCCCCACAATCAGGGCCCGGTGGATCGGCTGATGATGCTTGTCAAAGGCGGCCATGGTATCGGACAATTTTTCCTCTTCGCTGATAAAATAGACCAGATCGCCGGGCATCAGACGATCACTGCCCCCGGGGATGATCAATTCGTCTTCCCGCACAATCGCTGCAATCAGGGGCTTGGCATTATTGTCTATTTTGTCGGGCAATTCAGCGAGTTTAACACCGGCCAGCCGTGAATTTTTGTCTAAATAGATCCCGATGAATTTGATGCGGCCGTCGGCAAACTCACCCACATCCACGGCCCCCGGAACACTCATCATACTGGTAATGGTTTTGACCACTTCAATTTCGGGATTGATGATGGTGTCGATATGGGGAGCATGCTCGCGAAAATGCTCATGATATTTATCGAAATCCGCATCTCGCACCCGGGCCAGTTTTTTGGTTGTCGGTGATATGATGTTGGACACCAGACAGGCCACCAGATTGGCTTCATCACTGTCTGTGACAGCCAGAATGATCTCGGCATTCAGAATGCCGGCCTCCTCTAAAACCACCGGACTGCTGCCGGAGCCCTGGACCACCTGCACATCAAGATTGTCCGACACCCTGCGCAGGGCATCGGCATCTTTGTCGATCACCACAACTTCTTTGTTTTCATGTGTCAGATGACTGGCTATGTGAAAACCGACCTCACCCGCACCGACGATAACGATCTTCAAAGGACGGACTCCCCGGGATCTGCTTTAAGTTATTGGTTTAAACAGGTGACAGAAGTCAGAGGACAGAAGTCAGAGATCTATGTCATTTAACCCTAACATTGCATAAATTCTTGTCATCTAGCCTGGCCGTTATGCCTGAGATCGTTGCTTTTTCCGGGCTGATGCGGGATGCTTGATACTCGATGCTGGATATCTAACAGGACACTATCGGTGAATTTCAACGACATCCAGTATCCAGAAACCAGAATCCAGGATCAGTCAATAC
>CACVKW010000403.1 GCA_902749685.1 Olavius sp. associated proteobacterium Delta 1
AAGCAACGAAGAATGGTACAGGCTCGGAGCGTGCTATGTTATTGGGGGACGCGAGAACTAGGGATGAGCGCGGTCTCGATATCGAAAAAACTGAACATCGCCTCCTCGACGGCGAGCGAATCCGCGATGAGAGGACGGCAAATCGTTGAGGAGCACGCTTTGAAGCTTATGGAAGAGGACAAATCCGAGAATCCGAGGAACGTCCC
>CACVKW010000404.1 GCA_902749685.1 Olavius sp. associated proteobacterium Delta 1
GCGCACATTCTTTTGCGCAGCTCTGAAATGGGTCTTTCCGGTTTCATGCGCCGGCTACTGACCGGTTATGCTGTTTCTTATAATCGTCGTCACCGCCGCTGGGGCCATTTATTTCAAAACCGCTATAAGTCGATTGTCTGCGATGAAGATGCTTATTTTACAGAACTGGTGCGTTACATTCATTTAAATCCGTTGCGGGCCAAGTTGGTTAAAAATCTATCCCAACTGGATCGCTATCGCTGGAGTGGTCATAGTGTATTGCTGGGTAAGGTTGAAAATGACTGGCAGGATCGGGACTACGTCTTGAAATGGTTTGGCAAAACGCAAGGCCGGGCCAAGGATGCGTATCGCAACTATGTCAAAAAAGCCATCGGTGAAGGCCGTCGGCCTGAGCTTGTTGGTGGCGGGTTAATCCGCTCCTTGGGCGGTTGGTCGGCGGTTAAGGCAATGCGCCGCTCGGGGGGACGTGAATTAAGTGATGATCGGATATTAGGCAGTGGTGAATTCGTCGAGCGGATCATCAAAGAAGCTGAGGCCAAAATTAAATTTCAATTGCCGGTGAGCGAAAATCATCAGAAAATTAATGAATATATAAGCAAAATATGTAAAAATGAAAAAGTATCCATTGATGAATTAACAGGGGGCAGCCGTCGCAAGGAGGTAAGTGGAGTTCGAAACCGGATTGCGATTGAATTGGTTAAGGGGCGTGGGGTTGCGTTAGCCGAAGTTGCCAGGCGGGTGGGTGTTTCGACATCGGCCATATCAAAAATCTTAAAACGGACGAGTCAGTAAGTCAATCAGGTCAACAACGTCCCCTAAACCCAAAATGGCTAACCAATCATTTCAGTGGACAGCCAGGGCTGTGCCACTTTGTTATTTCATACAAATTCGTCCTATTTGCTGGTTCGGCGAAGTCAGTGGTAGGCCTGGCTGCCTCTGACCGCCGTCGTTATGCATAAGGAATAGTAAATGCATCAAAAAGGAACGCTAATATTCTTCTGTGGAAAAATGGGTTCAGGTAAATCCACAAAATCGCATAAAATTGCTAGAGAAATGGGAGCAGTTTTACTATCCGAAGATGAATGGTTGGCAGCGATCTATCCTGATGAAATTATCAATTTCGACTCATACCTAAAGTATTCATCACGCATAAAGCCGTTATTAAAAAGTCATGTGCGAAACATCTTAAACACTGGTGTCACTGTAGTAATGGATTTTCCAGCAAACACAAAAAACCAACGCCAGTGGTTTAAAGAGATCTATTCAGAGCATAAAATACCACATAAATTAGTTTATCTAGAGGCAAGTGATCAATTGTGCTTAAAACAAATAGAGCAACGCAGAATAGCCAATCCAGAAAGACAAAACTTTGATACGGAAGAAGTCTTTTATCAGGTCAATAGTTATTTCCAGCCCCCTTCCGTTAATGAGGCGTTCAATATTGAGATTATTCGTAGTGAAAATGCATAACAACAAGCGGGTTGAGATCGATGCGCAAAAAGCGCGCGCGGCTCACCCTTGGTTATCTTTCCCTCGGAAACTAGTGGTAATTAATAGAAGAGTCGGTAACATCTACAATAACTTTAAATATACAAACCTTGTTAAACGATGAACAAGTCCAAAGCTTCCGTAGCTACAGGCATGCTACTTGCCGGTATCTTGTTGATATATTTCGGTTGGATCGTTGCCATTAAACCGAGCTTGAAAAACTATTTTAATTACCATGAAATTGGACAAGATGCGGTGTTTGCCAGTGCAAAGGTGTACGACTTCGACATGAACCAAGCACATGGCTGCCAGCCGCATGTCGAGTTTGAAGGCTTAGATGGCCATACTCATACCTTTATCAGTAGCACTTATTTCGATTGGAAGATTGGCTGCCCCGACATTGGTTCAGAAGTCAGGGTAAGATATCAACGCGGGAATCCCGAACAGGCGATGATAGACTCGTTCTGGGGTGTTATACTCTCGAATGGAAAGTTCTTGTTTGTTGGCTGCGCTCTGTCCGGGTTCGGGTTGGTTGTGGTTCTCGCAGTTCTCTCTATGGCCCTGATGAAAAACAAGTAGCATACAATTAGACGAATACAAAAAAGATAACCTACGCGATGGAGCTAACAGGAAAAGCTGGGCGGTTTGCGTAAAGTTATTGGATTCCCAAAGTTCGGTGGCCTGTAGCTCATCCCGGGACGTTATGTTTAAAAGAAAACAGCATGATTAAAAACGTCTAGGTAGAGTTTTATTTTCAGTAATCACTATAAGGGGGTAATTTATGGCTTGGACATTAGAAGATGAATCTAAACTTCATAAGCACAGAATAGGAGATGTTGATCTTTTTCGAGGTGAGATACTGATGGTCGCCAAAGAGGAAGCGGATATAGCCGGGCGAAGCATTTTCATTGTGGCAGTGGCCTTCACGCTTGCAGTGTTTTATTTAAGCGACAGGGCTCCCTTGGCTTGGATAATAGGAACTTTGGCCCTCGGCAATGCAGCTTGTGCTTTGGGGATATTTATCGTTCGTACACGAATAATAAAATGGGAAACAAAGATGTTCGATAAATTCGATACAATGGAACTAAAAGAATTTGAGAGATACGCCATTAAAGTTGAGGACATAAAGGGAGGAAGTCAATGAGCACATTACGAGAGCAGCTGAGACATGAAAAAAGAAAGCGAGAAATTAGAGATCGGCTGGAAAAAGAAATTCGGGATGAACTTAAAAGCGAAGGTTTTTACGACTGGACCATTTCACTGATTATCGCTGCGGCGATAGCAGCAATAGTGCTTATTGTTGCCCCTGAGCCAACAACTACCGCTGTAGGTGCTGCCCTTATTGCCATCTTAATTGTTACGGTTGCCGGTATCATGATGATCTGGGGTGTTGATGAACTGTCTATTTCCAGCATCGAGAGTGCTACTAGTCGGTATGGCGAAAGAGAAGACCGAGAAGATGAGCAATATGTAGCCAACATGGAAAGTCTAGGAGCGGAATAGGCCTTTAAAAAAGCCAAGCGAGACCGCATGAAAGGCCAATTAGACATTTATATAGAACTAGAAATCAATGATATTTATACATAACAACCGATTCACTCGGACAAAATAAAGCTGCGTTCGTTCCTCACGATGCTTTTTTGCCGGTGACGCGAGGCATTGGCTGGCTCAATGAGTGTTTTGTGCTTGACAACAACCCCATTTGGCTGCATAATGGTTTCATAGTGAAACCATTTGGAGGTGTCTATATGGCAACGGTAACGGTTAAGAATATACCTGATGAGCTTTACGACCGGCTTAAGTCAGTCGCAGAAATAAATCGGCGTTCCATAAATAGCGAGATTATCATGTGCATTGAAAATGCGGTTATAAGTCGCCCAATAAATCTCGACGAGGTGATTGAGAATACCCGTCAGCTCCGTCAATTGACAGCCGGACATCTGATCAGTGATGAGGAATTCAACCAGGCAAAAGCAGATGGTCGGCTATGATTGTGGTTGATACAAATGTTATCGGCTATCTCTTCCTATCAAGCGAGCAATCTATATTAGCCGAACGTGTCCTACAAAAGGACATTGAGTGGGCAGCACCGATTTTATGGCGTAGCGAATTTCGCAATGTCCTAACTCGTTATATGCGAAAAGATATCATCACGTTGGAGCAAGCTCAGCAGATAATGAATAGTGCGTTGAAATTACTAAGGGGTCGAGAATATGAGGTTCCATCATATGAAGTTTTAAGGCTTACCTCAACAAGCAAATGTTCTGCTTATGATTGTGAATTTATCGCTACGGCAAATGACCTGCAAGTCCCCTTAGTAACTGTTGATAAACAGCTGCTGCGCGAGTTTTCTTCAGTTGCAATATCATTAAATTCGTTCAGCGAATAATTATAAGGCATGACACCAGCCAACCTGTCACTGCACTTGACCGCAAGACGCTGGCGCGTTTGCGTCAAGTGAGTTCTTCGTTATGTGAGATATCTTCAGAGAAATATTCGCAGATATGGGTGAATGTTTTCAAATATCATTTATGCCGTGGGTAAGCTTGGGGAAGCCTGTAACGCTTGGACCGGTAACCTTTTGGCCTTACCGAATTAAATCTGAATCCCGCATCAATGATCCTATAAAAAATTAGGTATCAGATCTTGATCAGTGATTTAATTTGCCGACTAAATCACAAATCAAGACGCGAGCCCATGATTTATCTTCATTAATTCACAGTCCCCAAATCCTTGTGATACTCAAATTCTATCACAATAGATTTCGATGATTGTCAAATTACGGAGAATGGCAAGAGTACCAGATACATCAAAGCTCGGGACTATTAAGTCCATGACTGAAATTATTAGAATTCACATAAGGTGCTCAAAAGGATTAGTCTCCATTTAATGTCTGATTCAACAGTTGAGTGAAAAATCGTGAAGAAGCCAAATTGGATAGAATGGGCAAGATCACTTCAGGCGATAAGCCAAACGGGACTCCATTTTTCTGAAGACATTTATGACCAGGACCGTTACCGACAGATCGCGAAGATCGCTGCAGAAATTATAGCCCATCACACGAACCTTTCCGAAAAAAAAGTGTTAGAATTGAACGCCTCGGAGTTTGGCTACGCAACACCAAAAATAGATGTGCGTGGCGTTGTTTTCAAGGACTCAAAGATTTTGCTTGTTAGAGAAATTGCGGATCACGGACGTTGGACATTGCCAGGAGGATGGGCTGATGTTAATGAAACCCCGAGTCAGGCGACTGTCCGTGAGGTCTTTGAAGAGTCGGGATTTGAGACTCAAGCTATCAAGTTGCTCGCCGTGTATGATCGAGAAATGCAAGGACATACCCCGCCGTTTCCGTTTCACGTATACAAGCTTTTTTTTCTCTGTGAAATAATTGGAGGCCACGCGCAAGCTCATGGCGAAACGAGCGAAGTCGCATTCTTCGGGGAGCAAGAGATTCCAGAGTTATCGAAATCACGGGTGATTGAGAAACAAATACAGCGATTATTCCAGCACGTTGTAAATCCAATGCAACCGACGGATTTTGACTAATGAGATACTCAGATTATATCACCATTGATTTCGAATATTGTCGAATTACAAAGATTGGCAAGATACCTTACCCAACGATAACTCTTCAAACTACTACAATGTAGAGATTTCTATTCGTTTCTTGACATCCTGTTGCATTTTCGATACTTGAGAACCATAAATATTTCTATTTAAACCGATTCGATATACAGAACCGAATCTTGGTCTCACCTACCTATTCTTCTCATGTGGAAGCTGATCCTGATTTCCACCTCCTTTTGAGCAGAAAAAATCCAAACTGTAGCTAATATCAAACACTACCTGCTTCTAACTTTAGAGGGTTCACACTATGGATTCTCTACTAAACAACGGCAAAACCAAACTAGCCTCCATCTTTACGTCACTTAAATTAGCAATCTATCTTTCTACGGATAAGTATAAGGTATATGATCGGCTAATAGCTCTCGCTACTCCGACGATTCTTATTGGCCCTGTGGTTTTTTTAGCTTTGTGCTTTCTTATGATTAAATCGAAAGGGCTAGAGGCGCAACATTTCGAAATAGCCATTTTTATAGGATCATATGCTTTTTTACCATTTTGGTTTGCCCTCTGTGCCAATGAAGGTGAGACACTTACCCCTTGAAAAATTAGTGTAGAGCGGGTGGGAGTATCACCGACTGTAGCCTTTCCACATAACCATATAGGGACAGTACCGTCACACAGTTTGGAAATCAATGGGCAATTGGAACCCATGTCGTTCAACGGGGCGTGGGCACGGATGGTAGTTGTTTCAGGTTTACCAGTAACTGTAGCACCTGTTGGATTGAGC
>CACVKW010000405.1 GCA_902749685.1 Olavius sp. associated proteobacterium Delta 1
ACTGATACCTTTACCTGCCCTGCCGGCCAAACCCTGAAAAGACGCAAGTTTTTTAAAAAGCGTCAACACTATGAATATATTGCTGCTGCGGGCACATGTTACAGTTGCCGACTCAAGCCGCAATGCACTAAGGCCAAAGAGGCGGGTAACAAATCAAGTAGAACAAAACCTTACGGCCTGAGCCAGCTATTCGACCTGCAATGGAGCGATATCGCTGGATTTTGCCTCACTCTGGAGAAGCTTCTGCTTTACCGCCATGCTGCGATCACAGGCTGAG
>CACVKW010000406.1 GCA_902749685.1 Olavius sp. associated proteobacterium Delta 1
ATCCAACTTAGCTGCTGCAATGAAGACCATTGAAAGTATTGACTGATCCTGGATTCTGGTTTCTGGATCCTGGATGTCGTTGAAATTCACCGATAGTGTCCTGTTAGAT
>CACVKW010000407.1 GCA_902749685.1 Olavius sp. associated proteobacterium Delta 1
CAGAGGCGGATCTGCGACCTGGCACAAAATAGACTTGTATCGATTCTGAAACAAGTGACCATGGCGACGATGATCCGCCTGAGGCGGATTAAAACTCACTGCATAGCCGGTCAAGAGCCTTCGCATTACCGACGCGATCGGGGCGACTCCTGTCCTCAATAACAGGTGAAGGTGATTTGTCATAAACGCCCACGCAAAACAGGCCGTTTTACTGTCTGACAGGATACCGCCA
>CACVKW010000408.1 GCA_902749685.1 Olavius sp. associated proteobacterium Delta 1
AATTAACAACCACCCTACATACAAGGAGGATTTTTTTCAATGACTCGTTTTACAACTCATTATATGACTCATTCTAAACTCGTTTTTGGACAAGAGTGAA
>CACVKW010000409.1 GCA_902749685.1 Olavius sp. associated proteobacterium Delta 1
AAAGTAGTTTTAATTACAGGAGGAAGCAGCGGAATAGGGAAGGCTGCCGCTAAAAAATTTCTTCAGAAGAAAGCAGCCGTTTACACTTTAGGTAGAAACCACTCTTGTCCAAAAACGAGTTTAGAATGAGTCATATAATGAGTTGTAAAACGAGTCATTGAAAAAAATCCTCCTTGTATGTAGGGTGGTTGTTAA
>CACVKW010000410.1 GCA_902749685.1 Olavius sp. associated proteobacterium Delta 1
GAGCTTTGTGTCGATACTAAAACCCCTATTTATGCTTGGGCGATTATGACCAATCATGCGCACATTCTTTTGCGCAGCTCTGAAATGGGTCTTTCCGGTTTCATGCGCCGGCTACTGACCGGTTATGCTGTTTCTTATAATCGTCGTCACCGCCGC
>CACVKW010000411.1 GCA_902749685.1 Olavius sp. associated proteobacterium Delta 1
AGGTCAGCCAAATGACTAAGTATCTGAATTTATTAGATCTGGGATGAAAAATCGGGCAAAATGAAGCTGCTTTTTGCCTACAGACCGAAAACAAGAGTGAACCAATACAGGAGTAAACAATGATCGGAATTATGGCCGACAGCCACGGGAACCCCGAGACCATCCTGGCCGCTCTTGGTGTGCTCACGGACTTGAATTGCCGGCGCATCTACCATCTCGGTGATGTCTGCGATTCTACCCGTCCGGAAACTGCCGAAGCCTGCCTGGGACCACTGCGGGAGCAGTGTGTAATCACGATTAAAGGCAACAATGATCATGCGATTGTTGCCAATCACCTTGGCCGGAAAGAGACCCCGATAGCACCCAAAATTCTGGAATATATCCAGAACCTGCCTCTGGTTCAAAATTATCAGAACGCCATTTTAACGCATTCCCTGCCGTTTGCCGATACACTGGGTCTTGCGTGCATGATTGGCACCATGTCTGAAAAAGAGGCCCACCGTTCTTTCAGTGAATTTCCCCATCATGTAATCTTCAGAGGGCACAGCCATAGGCCGGAAATTCTGCGGCGCCGGGGGCGGCGGATCGAGTCACGCACTCCGGCTGTTGGCGTGAAAATTGATCTGGCTGAAAGACTACCCTGTGTGGTAACCTGCGGTGCGTTAACCCGCGGTTTATGCATGCTCTGGGATCCTGAAGAAAATTATGTTGAAAGCCTTTCGTTCAAGTATAACCCTGATGTTTTTTAAAGAAGGTTAAATATTTCACCATCCTTACAAAAATCGCTTTTTCAGAGTTTCTTTTTTGATCAAACTGGCCGCCCGCCTGAGGCGGGTATACTTTTCAGGGCAATGTCGGCGCTGACCGGCAGTTTGATGTGCTTTTACTTCTTCTTTTGAAAATCCGCAATTTCCGCCACGGCCTGGATGGCGGTCTGGATGTGCTCCTCGGTATTAAAAGGACCGATGCCGATGCGAACCGTCCCTCCGATTTTATCGGTACCCAATTGCTCGTGCACCAGGGGTGCGCAATGGAGCCCGGTGCGACAGGCGATATCGTACTCGCCGTCTAACAAAGTGCCCGTGTTGAGTGCTTCCATTCCAGCGACATTGAAACTGAGAACGGCAATGTGATCGGCCAGATCGTCCTGTCCATATAGCAGTACCCCGTCTATTTTTCTGAGGCCGTCTCGCAGCATACGGGTCAGCTTCATTTCATGGTGGTGAATCTGATCCATGCCTTTTTGCTGGATCCACTTCAAACCGGCGTGAATACCGGCAATGCCCACGACATTGCCGGTGCCGTACTCGAGCCGGTAGGGATAGTCGTCCAGATGCATCCGAGCAGCAGACCGGACTCCCGTTCCGCCGGCCCGGGTATGTCGAACCTCAATCCCCTCTCTCACATATAGACCGCCAATGCCGGTCGGTCCCAGCAATGATTTATGACCGGTAAAGGCCACCACATCGATGAGCATTTGCTCAATATCAATCGGCACTTTGCCGGCTGACTGGGAGGCATCAATTGCAAAGGCGACGTCGTGCTCACGGCAGATGCGACCGATGGTTTCCAAGGGTTGAACCGTGCCGAGCACGTTAGAGGCATGATTGACGATGACCAGACGGGTATTTGCTTGAATCTTTTGTTTGATTTTATCAGGGTCGACAAATCCGTTGGTATCGAACGGCACGTGGTCGACCTCGACGTTGTTTAACTTGTTCTGGTGATAAAGCGGTCGCAGTACGGAATTGTGTTCGAGGGTTGTTGTAACGGCATGATCGCCGGGCTGCAACATGCCGTAAATGATCAGGTTCAGCGCGTCGGTGGAGTTGTAGGAAAAACACAGCCGGTTGGGGTCATTGCCATTAAATAAGTCGGCCAGCATTTTGCGGGTCGTGTCCACCACGGCTCCGGTTTCCATGCACAGGTCGTATCCGGAACGTCCGGGGTTGACTCCGAAGCTCCGGTAAAAAGAATCCATAAAGGTATATACTTCATCCGGTTTGGGATAGGAAGTGGCGCCATTGTCAAGATAGATCAGATCTTCCATTATTGAATCTCCACTAATTAATCCACCCTGAAAAATAGTAGATTCAGGGTTGTAGATTGTTCTTTGAAAACGGATGCCTTAGTCAGCCGTCATTTTTATAGGTTAGTAATTATTCCGCCCGGACAACATCAAAACAGTCTCATCAGTTTCAAATGCACCATTATGTTTTATCCGAGCCTGATATTGCTAATGTTCGGAGCGGATTAATTAGGGCTCAATTGTCTCCAGTATCTCTCCATCTGCATTTAGCATGAATATCATGAATTCATTTTCAGCGGCGGCTTTGGACAGTTCGTTATAAAGTACTGCTTGAACTTCATGCTTATCGCCCTTGTTGGTTGTCAGGTGAATCAGACATTGCTGGGCATCTTCTTTTTCAAAAAAGGCGGGAATAAATGACACGTTTTGATCTTCGTACTCCTGGCCCAGAAACTGCTCATTGGCACCGGGATTTTGTACAACCACCCAGATCCAGGTATCTGATCTGATCTCTTTTTTCATCAATAGCATCCTTTCAAAATATAAGCGTGAGTTGTTTAGTCTTTAAACAAGTAAATCGGTTCCTACCTTAACTATGGGAAAATGATATTTTATGTTGTCATATCTCGGAATCCCTATCCTGTTTAGCGGCTGGCCGACTGAGTTCCCCTCGCATATCGATCTGCAGTTTATTTTTGACTTCTTCCGGCCCCAGGTTGCGGCTGAAAAGATAGGCCATCTTTGCCAGGGCGGCCTCAACCGTCATGTCGAAACCGCTGATCACACCAGCCTCCGCCAGTGCCGATCCGGTGGCATAGTCCGCCATATTCACCGATCCTTTGATACACTGGGTGCAGTTAATAATCACGATGCCCGACTCTGAAGCAGTCTTCAGGCTTTTAATAAGGTCTGGATCCTGCGGACCGTTCCCGATTCCGTAGGTCTCCAACACAAGACCTTTAATCCGCCTACGGCGGACGAGGGTTTAATTCCCCGCCCCTCGGGGCGATTATAATTTTCCGCTTGATACCCCGTTGCTTGCAGCGGGGTAGTTCATTGGGTGGTTGCAGAACATTGCAAACGATGTCGGCGGATATGCCGGGAAAAAGCCGCAGTACTGCGACGCGGGATTCTCTGATCGGTCTGACGACCACCGGTTCTGATGATTCCGCCGGGGGCAAAACCAGATCCCAGTTGATTTTAATTGCACTTCCGACGCTGCCCAGGGCGGGGAAATTGGGCGACGCAAAGGCCACAAATCCGTCGGCATCGACTTTGATTGCCCGGTTGCCGCGCAACAATTTACTGCCGAAGCACAAGCAGACTTCCGGAGTCATATTCGATGAATCCAGCAATGGATCATACTCGCAGATTTCGAAAGCCGGCATTTTTCTGTTTTTTAATTCCGGAAGTCTCTTCATCTGTTTTTGCAGATATCCCGCAGCCGGAACATAGCCTGCTGCAGCTTTTTTCATTCCGATGGTGCCGCCGGTGTAGGCAATATAGACGCATTTGGATGAAGGGTTCATAGGTTCAGCGTTCAAGAGTTCGGCGGCTACTCCTTTTTTAGCTTTAAGAGCAATTTGCGACCCCGGCTTTTTATGGCCGGGCTGCCGGTTTTGGTGAATTCCTCCAATTCCCGCATAACGTGCGGCTTCAATCTTTTATCCTCGGCCGCAAACTCAGCCAGAGCCTGCAGTGCAAAGGTTACGACAATTTTGCTTTGATCATTGAGATAGGTATACAAAATATCGACGATGGTTTTTCTGTCCGCCGCTTTCAGCGTTAACCGTGGTAAGATTTGGGCCATGTGCCAGCGCACTTCCTGCTGGTTAGTATCTCGCGCCAGTCGGATTAGCATTGTTTTATATGGCGTTAGCAAATCCGGTTTATCCAGGGTAATCTTTTCGACCGCATCGGCTGATCGCATTCGGATTACCGGGTCACTGACGTGCAATCCGTTGATAAGTTCTTCAAACAGTGAGGCTGATTCCAAGACCTGATCTACAACTTCGTCAACCTTTCCGATGGATCGGCGGTCGCCGCCTTGAAGTTTTTTTAGTATCGCATGCATTGGTGCCTAAAGTGATCGGTTCAAGGCTCAGGGTTCAAGGTTCAAAGGTTGTATAATCCTGTTTATCCTGTACGCTGTACATACTGTGACTTAAAATAACGTTAGATTGCCAGGCTATCACATTATTCAGTCAAAAAATAACGAATATCGAAGTCTGGAATCGCTTCGCCTTATCTTTTGATGAACGCAAAGCCCTTCAGCGCTAGAACGAACAGGGTACCGATCAGGATATACACCAAACCGGCCCCGACGATGCCGAATTTCACGATAGCACACCACCGGGCAATTATCGGCCAAATCCCACGCTGTGAATCTAGGATTATATTAATCAGCGCCAGGTTTTCGATGGCATCCAGGAGAGCCGCGAAAAATTGACCCCATCCCAGGACAACTCCCCCCATCGCCAGAAAGGCGATTCTTGGGGCTAAATGCCTCGCAACCAGAATACAGGCTAAAGACAAAAATAAGGCATAGACAATCAGAAACAAATAATCAAGCCCAAGACTCAAGGCGGCGTAACCCCGGCCTTTCGGCCCCCATTCTTCTAAAATTTGTTTCGCCTGCTGAATATTTCCTGCCAACTCAAATGAAACTATGCCGCTGGGCGCAGCATCTGTTATCAACGATTGGTCCAATGCGTGCATGCCGGTCAACAGGGTGACGGTTAACAGAAAAAAAATTAGAAGGGCAGACCGTTGAGCGGAATCGGAAAGCCGTTTGTAGGGATCAGGCATGGCATGTAGAGTGAGTCAAATAGTCAACTGATATGCAATCGGGAGATCAGCTTGTCTTTGATATTTTAATTCGCGCTTGGGTAGCTCATGACAAAAACAAGCTGCATCGTTATTTATTGCGCCTTCGTGTCCTGGTGGCTGAACTTTTACCTTCTTTTACGGTCTTCTTTTTTTGCGTCTGTTTACGCTGAAAATCGAGTAGATTTTTGATTTCACTTAAAATGAAGCTGCTCTTCAAACTTTTGGCAATGACGTCGTAATCGGGATCGATACCGATTGTTTTATTCATGTACTGTCGGGTGCCATCAATTGCTTCCTTTATGCTCCGATGAAAAATACCGGCTCTGGCCAGAAGGTTTTTCCCGGGCCCATCTTTCAGGTTTAGCTTCCAAAAAGGAGCTCTGGCGTCGATTTGTTTTATTTCTGCCGCGTTTTCTATTATTTTAAGCTGGTACTTTATCTGGTTGCCGACTTCATTGAGAATAAAATAAGATTTCAACAATTCCGCCACTTCTTCCTGCGTCGGCTCAGCTCCGGTAACCGATTTGATATATTCCATTATGGTTAAAATAGCATCTTTGATGCTGCCGCCAATCCGATAATATTCCGCCAAGATGAACTCCTTTACAATCAGTGATTCATTCGCCATTACCCCAAAAACCGGTCTCGCTGCTGCAGCATGACCGGAGGCTTCACCATACGAAAATATATTTAAATTTTAGATAGTTGTCAAGCAAATGCCCACGGAAAATTTGTTCTAGTGCCGTAAGCTGCAGACACCGGCGTTTTGGGTCATTCGCAAATAGTCAAATACCAGGCGTACGTTACGCATGAGCTGTCGCATTTTCTGCGCAAAACTGCCTACACTTAGAATCTTAGACCTAAAGTTTTTGCATTTTTGATAAAGAACTTTCTCGCAAAGCCGCAAAGCGCGAAATGGAAACGCATTAATTAAATCTTGGCACCTTCTCATCTTTGCATGAGACTTTTTCGGTTCCGCTTCATCCGGGTTAGGGGCTTAATGATGCTAATGGCAAAGCGCCGCAAGCGCGTGAGAAAATTAGGGGGGCTTCATTTGACCTTTATCGGCAGCGCTGGTATGTTTGAATCAAGTCGCGCCCGTTGAGAACAGACCCTATAGTTGCATAAAATTTTGAAATCCAACTTCGCTGCTGCAATGAAGACCATTGAAAGTATTGACTGATGCTGGATTCTGGTTGCTGGATACTGGATGTCGTTGAAATTCACCGATTGTGTCCTGTTAGATATCCAGCATCGAGTATCAAGCATCCAGCATCAGCCCGGAAAAAGCAACGATC
>CACVKW010000412.1 GCA_902749685.1 Olavius sp. associated proteobacterium Delta 1
ACTTACATTTCGTATGTTTAAAATATTTTAATTTTCATTCAAGCAATATTTGTAAAAATATCAGTTAGGTACCTTCAAACAACCACCATTGGTCATGTAA
>CACVKW010000413.1 GCA_902749685.1 Olavius sp. associated proteobacterium Delta 1
CATAACCTGATTTCGAAATCACCAATTTCGCGTTTATAACTGCCTGTTATTATTAAAGGCAGTATTTGATTTTCAATTTATTTTGGACAGCAATGAGAACGCATAGAAGCTAATATGTTCGGATTTTTTATCGCTCTAGTTGTTCAAGCATTGATAGAACGCGAAGTGCGAAATAAGATGAAAGAGAACAAAATTGAAGCAATTAGAGTTTATCCGGAACAACGCGAAGCCAATCATCCGACGACTAGTAAGATTATCGATCGTTTTGAAAATATTAGTACTTATAAAATAATAGATAACTCAAAGATAGTCGAAACGTTTAAAGATAGCTTAAATGATGATCAAAAACTGATATTGAGTCTGTTAAATATTGAAGAGAACAAATACTGGAGCTCGGCTGAGTAGTAAAAATAAATTCGAAAAAATGGCATTTTTTATGCGCGGAAAGTAAGTTTTAACTTCCTCAAAGATTGAATATTCTTGGGATATGCAACATGTGTACAGGTAACTGTCCACGGCGACATGGTTTAGGGTCAGCTCCCTATCGTATGCCAGCCAAATAGATTTAATATCAGAAGAAAAATACACTTTCCCATGTAGTTCCATATAAAATAAGGGTTTAACGCCAAGTCTGTCACGGACAAGAATCAATTCTTCATTTTCACTATCCCATATTGCAATGGCAAACATCCCATTAATTTTTTTTAGAAGCTTTTCGAGTCCCCACTCCTCATATCCATGAATAAGGACTTCGGTGTCCGTTCTGGACCGAAAGGTATGTCCCTTTTCAATCAGTTCATCGCGCAACCGCGGGAAGTTATATATTTCTCCATTGAGCACTATCCATATCGTTTCATCCTCATTGCACATAGGTTGGCGGCCCAGGGGCGATAGATCAATAATGCTCAATCGCCGATGCCCGAGTCCAATGTGCGGTGCAACATACAAACCCGCATCATCCGGCCCACGATTTTTCATGACATCCCGCATTTTAACTATAAGCTCCGGGGCAATTTCGCCATCGCCTTTTTTATATATGCCGCATATTCCGCACATTGTCCACTCTTGTTAAAGGTTAAAGTAACTTCTGAATTTATCGACCACACAGTCGGACCAATATGACAGTAATAAGAATATTTGTAACTACCATTTCCAACGCATCAAATGAGCATCTGAGCCGAAATATATACCGGTGTCATTTATGGCCCAACCACAAGTAAGCACTCTGTTCGGTCTTGGTCCCGTCCGGGCAAATTCCCGTACTTCGTATGTCTTCGGGTTAATGGTAAATATAACGTAATCTGCCAAGCCGTAGATGAGACCATCCGTATGCTGTCCAAGTGAGTTTACCAGTGGTCGGCCAAATGATTTATTTATTTCAGCTCTGTGAACGATCTCCCGTTTAACAGTATCATAAACCAAAAGAACCCAAGGGTCTCCGAATATTGCAAAAATTTTCCTATCGGCGTTAGTAATTGAATAGGTTCGACCGCGTCCGGGGAAAGGGGCAATATCGAGGACTTTTTTTTGCTTTATAGGGTCCCACGCGAAAAGGTGGGCATCCTTTTCGATTGGATTTGTCCCTCCGCCACCAATAACGTAACTCAACCCAAAAATAAAACCACTCACTGGCTCTTGGGTTAACGCAACAATGGATTGATTGGGTATCAAATGTCTGTAGTTTTCAACAACAGCTTCTTTTTTGGGATCGTATACACCCAAGGCGCCTCCAAATTGTCCATATGAAGGAATGCTTCCAATATACAATCGTCCATCCCTACCTGCAATCATTGCCTGCGGTCGCATGTGTCCATCTCCGATCGGACCGAATCCATAGGGGTTATTCTCAGGCATCGTACCGTAATTCCATTGTTTATCGATATCATAAATTGAAAGCCAAGCATGCGGATAAGCGCCGATGTACAACTTATCGTTCAAACTAGCGAATGAATGAATCTGACCATTCACACTCGTAGGATTACCCGGGTTATCCGTAACTCCTGTCTTTGGATTATACCAGAAAAATTGCAACGGTAGTGCCGTGCCGCCGTAGATGATACCATCAGCAGACTGTCCTAATGTAAAAATTCGTAAGCCTCCGGAAGTATATTGGAAAGTTTTTCTCAAGGTACTTTTCGTCTCTGGATGATAAAGCGTGTACCATCCATCTTCACTTGCATCGGAAAGAATATAGCCATCTTTTAGCATTCTTGTTTCTATTAGTTGGTCTGCCAGCTCATTTCTCAAATATCTCCAAACATGTCCGTTGAGTGTTTTAGGTGCATTTAAAACCGCATCTTTCTCCCTTATTTCCTTTGCTTTTCCATCTTTAAGTAAATAGTAATGACTATCTACCCTATCGGAACTTCCATAATCTAGACGTCCATAGGCACGGCCATCCACTCCATTCCAAACTGCACCGAAAGTGCCGCTGACAGTCTGGTTTATAATATGTTCGGGAATGGCTAACTGATGTCTGCCTGTCAATGGGTTGTAAGCCACAATACTGGCCCTAACTAAACCAATACCACAATATATCCATCCGTTTTCACCGGTGGCAACCTTTCGATTATATTGTTCCGTAGGGTCCATGCGGCCTAAATCCTGCATTTCGTTTTTTTCGGGATCATAAGAAATTAATCCCGCATTACCTGATGTACCGCCATAAAGCTTGCCATCTTTGCCAATCGTAAACATCCAAATATATGAGTCTGTTTTAGACGGCTTACCTAAAACTTCAATACCCTTGTCTTCCTGCTTAGGGTCAAAACGAAGTATATGTCCACCTTCCCAAGTGCCAAGGTATATTTTATTATCCGGGCCAATGATAAAAGCATAGGCCCCTGCACCCACGGGTGCTTCGAATTGTTTCGTCTCGTCCGTCAGTGGATCTATTTGAAGGAGGAAAAGAGTTCCTTTATCCTGATAAAAACTGAAATATAATTTAGTTATTTCACCTTTATTGTCAGGACCCGGCAGAATCCCCATTAGCCCGGCTTTCCTAACGGGGATCCCAAGATCCTGAAACTCAGCATCCGCCGGCGATGTTGCCATTATTGATATTATCAGGATTATTATTGTGAGGAGCAATGTCCTGGTTCCCTCTTCCTATGCATTTTGATGCTTTCTAAATGTTCATTATATAATATCACGTTAAAATTTTCGTATGAAAGTGATATCAATGGCTATTAGGATTGTTATGGAACAGTGAAGTTATGTTTTAGAGAAGTAATCAATACAGAGATTAGGTAAGAATCAGACCGGCATATTCCATCTCGATCTATCAATTCTCAACAAAGAAATCACCAGTCCTAGAGATATCCATACTATGATATCGCGCTGAGCGCTTCGTATAAGACTTCCAACAAAAATAACACAAAACAGAGCTATACTCGTACCATAAAGTAACATTATCTCTCGATTTACATATGTGTACCTGTACTTTTTGTATCTACGCCAAAGTTTTCGAAGAGGCTTTCCAAAAAATAGTATAAAAAAACCCATACCAGGCAATCCCCCCTCCAGACCAACATAAAGAAATGTACTATGAGGCCCACCTATATATCCAGTCATACGTGTCATGGCCGCTTTACTACTTCCCGGTCCGGTTCCAAACATAGGATTTTCTGCGATTACACGGGCAGAGCCTATCCACCTGCCAATCCGTGACTGATTTACCAGGTCCTCATTGTCAAACTTACTAATCTTCATCTCGATTCGTGTCCGGTATTGGGGTAAGCTAAACAAAACAAAGAATGTACCCAATCCAAAACAAAATGCAATAATTAAATACCGCAAACGCGGTTTGTTCATCCGTGGATTAATAAAGTAAATAGATGCAAAAATGGCAACGGTTAATCCGATCATACCAGTAAGCGAAATAGTAAATACGATAGCTACAATGATAAATACAAATAGTATTATCAGAGTAGTACGGATCTTGAAATTAGCTTTGTGCTCATAAAAGAGAAACATAATTAGAGGTAATGCGCAGTTGAGATTAAATGCTGCCACGTTGGGATTACCGAAGTTTCCGCCTAATCTGTTTCCTAAATCAACATCAAAAAAGTAAAATTGGGAAATTATAGCAAAGTGTTGCAGCCACAAGGTAGCAGCATTACAGCATTGCATAAGTATCATTACCCATATTAGGTTCTTAATATGAATGAAATTATTCATGATTTGGGTTATAAGAAAAAAAAGGGCCAGCAATTCAAAATATTGTCGAAAAACATAACCGGTTCTAGGATATGGGCCATTTACTAGAAAAGATATAAACAGGATACCATAAAACACAAGAAAATATTTTAGACAGCCTTCCATGTGTCGGATCTTTAATCCCGCCATAAGTATCCAGACCAGATAGCTGAATATCACTACTGCTCCGACGATTGGCCAAATTTTAAATGTCCCGACAGAGACATATGGGATCCAGGGCAGGAGGAACAAAAATAAATAGAGGCTGAACTCCGGTTTATTGATGTGCAACATGAAAATAAGAAAACTCGCAATTGCAACAGTAACTATGAGTAGGCTATTTTCTGAAACTAATATGACACCCAAAGCGATCAATATCAAAAAGTTCGCTAAAAATACGTTAGGTACTTTGCTTCTCGATAATGGCATTTTTGCTCTCTAATATTGTATAGGCCGAAACAAAAAAGGAACGCTGCAATAATGGAATATTTATACTATTTCCTTGTATCGGATTATCACCCCCACGGGATAACACCAAGTTCCTGTTGTAACCATCGGGAGATATCCGCGGCGTATCGCTCCTTGACTATTTTTCTGCCGGCGCTAGCAAGCCGTTCTCTCAAAGCTGCATTATCTCGGATTCGTACTACCCCCTCCCATAGTGATTCATGGGCCGGCCGGTAAACGGTATAAGCCCATTTCTTTTGTCGAGCGTAATCGACAGTGTAACAGTGGGCGGGGCCGTGTACAAGAATCGGTACGCCGGCCAGAGCGTATTCAGTAATTTTTGTAGGGAAAACCGTTTCGATTTCCGCAGCACTGCGGGGTCGAAAGGCCAGTGGTACGTAAAGCAGATCTGCGTCTGTCAGCTCTTGCCATACTTCCTGCTTTGTACATGATTTTATTTTGATCCGCGGATCGCGAAACTCGTCCCGGAGTGACTGCTCCATCGCCGCTGTAAGGATTCGCAATTCCACCCGTTCATTGGGATGCGCCGCCAGAGCCTGATTTAGAGACAGTAGGGCATCGAGGTTCATATCGACATAAATAGACCCACTGGTTACAATACGAAATGTTTTGCCAGGTTTCCATTTCGGTCTGGTGCGTGCCGGCATCTTCGTAAATTCAGGATCAATAGTGTGCAAGAGAATTTTTGAATGCACACCATGCTTTTCAAGATAGTATCTTCGGGCCATGTCGTTGATCGTGAAGACAGTTTTGGCTTCCTTGAGAATTTGCTTTTCGAAACGTCGCGCAAACCAAGCATTTATGGGTTTCTCATTTTCCTCCCACAGATCATGGAGGAAAACGTAATATGGCAGTGATAGTTTTTTGGCTAAGCGCCAGCCGGCTATTAAGAACTTACCATCCGGAAGATTAAGAAAAATGGCTTGAGCATTTTCTTTTACCTGGGCCCTGAAAGCTGTCCTCTCCACAAACGGAATTAGTAACGGCCACGCATGGGCATCGATACGCTGCATAAACCGAACAAATGGGAACTTTGGAATTGAATAAGATTTACATGGCAATCGACTATTCGGATCAAAAGTTCCTTCATTTTGTGTAACTGCAGCATAGCTGCCAGCCGGAAAATACCGAAAAATATTGTGCAGCAGAGTCGGACTCCCTCCGATTGACGGGGGAAAATGCACAGCCATCAGCAATAGTTTTTTACCAAGAATTCTTGATTCTTCGTTCATTGGGCTAAACCTTTTACTAATAGTTCCTTCATCGCGTCGCCGACTTCTTCCATGGGCGTTTGTCTTGCTACCCAACCAATAAGATCGCTTATGCCCTCGTTCAATCTAACCTTCGGCTTCCAGTTAAGCTCCTTAATGATGCAAGAGATATCAGCGTAACAGTGGCGAATGTCTCCCACTCGGAATTTGTTCGTAACCAGTGGTTCGATAATTACTCCCATCTCTCTGATCAAAAGTCTGGCTAAGTCAAGAATTGTTATCTGGTCACCGCTTCCTACATTGTAAGAGCCGTATTGATTCTCACTTTGCTCCATACACATAAGATTTGCACGAACAATATCACTGATATGCACAAAGTCTCGCATCTGGCGACCGTCTTCGTAAATTAGAGGAGGCTTTCCCCGCAAAAGATTGCCGCAGAAAATAGCGGCTACCCCGGTGTAGGGGTTGCTAAGAGCTTGGCGAGGTCCATAAACGTTAAAAAACCGCAAGGCGAATGTAGATATGCCATAGGACTTGCCTACTGACAAGGCTAACTCCTCATGGTCACGCTTGGTAATAGCATAGACACTTGTCGGGGCAAGCGGTTTCTCTTCTGATACAGGCCTGGGGCTGATCGATTCGCCACATAAGGGACAGAAGGGATTCCACTGTTTTTTTTGAAACATTTCAAGGGTCCGCTCAGAGGGATACACAGTACCACACACATCACAATTGTAGGCCCCTTCTCCGTAAACAGACATGGAAGATGGAATAATCATTTTCTCAAGCCTGTTACAATCCCCGTTTGCGATGATGTCAAGAAGGTTGGCAATACCGAGAGTATTGGTTTCCACGTACTTCCTCACTTGGTACATTGATTGCCCCACGCCTACAATCGCTGCCTCATGAAACAACACTTCTACATCTTTAATTGCCCTGACAAAAGAATCACGGTCCCGGACATCACCTTGGATGAACTCAGCTTCTGGATTCAGGTAATCCGGCTTCTTCTGCGCTGAACCATGAACCTGAGGCTCAAGGTTGTCAAAAATGCGCACATTATGTCCCCTTTCCACCAGAGCATCTACTATAAAGGATCCGATAAAACCCGCGCCACCGGTAACCAACACATTTTTAGTCATCGACAATTCCCCTCTTTCTATCACACAGTTTATAAAATATTAAATTTTTAGATAATTTGTCACAAAACAATACATCGTAATATTTGTCAAAGTATCTAAAATTTCTGTCTCAGATACTTGTAAATTCCTCAATAAGAATCGATTTGCAAATGGAACAATCTTGAAAAATCAATTCCTCTTTTTCCATAGTAAATTTATTGAAACATTCCCGTAAAAAAATCATCTATTCGCAACTTTTTCCCAGGTCCTTGTATCAAAATTGTAATTTATGATTATTTTAGCCGGAGCGCCTCCTATCACGCAATAGTCGGGAAACTCCCCCGCAACAACAGAATTTGCACCTACAATGTTATGTCGGCCGAGATTTGTACCGGGTAAGATAACCGTATTATTGTAAATTTTACAATTTGCCCCTATCATTACTTTGGAGGTTTCGAGGGGCTGTTTTTCAGGAGGAATATGTACATCTTCATACCTATGGTTAATATCAGTTATTGTGACATTTGCAGCAATGGCAGTATTACTTCCTATAATTATTTCCTCAGCACATGTTAAATGGAGATTTTGCTGTACCTTTACCTCATCTTCAAAAACAATATTCGGGTTATATCTTCTTCCAGCGTATTCAGTGATTCCTTCAATACGACCGTGATATAATATTGTCACGTCATTTCCAAAACTTATACATTCCGGAATTATCTTAATCGGTTTAATAATATTTACCCTTGACCCCATTCTCTTGCAAAAATGCCTGTAGAGCACATTAGTCCTTAACCTGTAAAAATACATACTCATAAATATAATTTTCTCTCGTACAGACATTTTCAGGAATAGAAAAAGTTTATCAACCATTTTTTTACAATGCACTTTTCAAGAACCGTTTAGCTTTCAATCTATTTTTGGGCAATTATTTCGATACAATCACCCATACGAAACAAATTTAATAACCTTGCAAGTTGCTGAAACAAAACTCTCGTGACAATATTGTTAAAATTCCCTTCCGAACTCACTTCTCTGCTTTTAGAATTAAGCAAGATCTGAATGCTCCCTACAATGCCCAGCCAACTACCTACAAATCTAATATTAAGTATTTTAAAACTGTTTTTTCTTAAAAGTAATGATAAATTTTCAACATTGTAATTATAAGGGTGAAACGGAACACCAATATAATACCAGTACTTTTTAAACAAGAGAAATGGTAGACTATTCACGTTGGGAACACCGATAAAAATCTTACCCCTTTTTTTGCATATTCTATTTATTTCACTCATGGTTTCTACGGGATTAGTTAAATGCTCAAAAGTATGATTAATCCTAATGTAGTCAAAATAATTCGGTTTAAAATTGGCCTCTAACAATGTACCGTTAAAAATATTTAACTCAAACTCGTTACCTATTTTCGTTCCGATCTTTCCAATTTCCACGCCACTGACAACCCATCCTTTTTGCTTCATGTCGTAAAGAGTAGAACCGCTCCCGCAGCCTATATCTAAAAATCTTTTGCCTTTCTCTTTATCAAAGATAGGATCTTTACTGTAGTAACCGAATAACAATCCCCTGAAAAACCTTAAAATGGGTTTTAAATATCCAAATTTGTCTGTCTGGTTCAAATTAAATGCTTGATAGCTGTAATAAGTATCCTCATCATACATGCTATGCAATTCTTCATTCTGAATCATTGGATTCAAAAATAGTAAAGAACAATTTTTACAGATATCTACATTGTAAATTTTGTCAAAAAATCCATAATGTCTGTCCCAGGTAGTTGTAAATGTTTCGATATAATTCGATTTACAAATAGGGCAGGTTTGAAAAATCATCTCATCATTATCCTTAATTAATCCCCTTAAGTATTTTTGATAGATATAACCCCTATTCCGGAACATTTTTTGAAAAATCCTTGAATTATAGAGGCTCGCACGATTTAATCAAATTATGTAGTCGCAGAACAAAATGGTGCTTATCATAAATATTCTTTTATATATCCATAAAAATATAGGTTGACAAGCTCATTTTTAAATATTAATGTAGTCTAATAAATGAAAGGGCTGCATTATGCATTTAAGTTACAGCTTCTCAACGTACAAAGGTAAAAAATATAAATCTTATGCCATTGCCGAATCTTATCGGGAAGGCAAAAAGGTAAAAAAACGAACCATTTGGCCTGTTGGAAAGCTCACTGATAAGCAGGCAGAACAAATCAAGTTGGTCTTAAAAGTTGCAAAAGGCCAAGACCAAGTCATAACACAACTAAAGCATATTGTAGTCAAAGACAGCAAAGCCTATCTGGATATCGCTGTGGTCAACGAGTTGTGGAATTATTGGCAGTTGGATCAGGCGTTCGATTATGAAATTTCAGACAGCCCGCTTTCAACACCGCTTTTGGCCAAAATATTAACGATTAATCGCTGTACCGACCCGTGCTCGCATTATTCGGTACCCAAATGGGCAAAACAAAATGCCTTAGCCCAAGTACTCAATACCGAGCTGGGTGGATTAAATGATGATAAAATCTATTATGAACTGGATAAAATTCATCAAAATCATTTTGCCATTGAGAACTACCTTTTTAAACAGACGTATTTACAAAATTCTGCGTCTTATCAATACATCGATTATGATCTGAGCACATCATACTTTGTTGGCTATACCTGCAAATTGTCCGCCTTTGGTAAAGGCAAAATCGAATGCCGAGGCAGACGCCAGGTGTTATTGGGGGTTTTAATCAACAATGAGGGATACCCCTTTAAGTGGGACGTATTTCCCGGTAACAGGGCTGAAGTCAAAACACTTAAAACAAATATCAATGCCTGCAAAACACGCTTTAAGTTAAGCGGTGCCAATGTCACGCTGGTCTTTGATCGTGGGATCATCTCTGATAACAATGCCCAGTTGATTAAAGAAGCAAAGATGAAATACATCTCGGCGTTAGACCGCAATCAGATTGCTGGTTGTGGTATCGATTTAGACCCGTTTAAAAAGATATCCACCAACGATGTAGCCCCAAAGCCTGACGGGTTTAAAAAATATGATGATCAGCTTTATTTTTATGACCACGGCGTAATCGACGATAAACGTTTTATCGTCGGCTTTAATCCAACTTTATTTGTCGAGGACCGTCAAAACCGTAAAGAGAAGATTGACTTTTTTGAAGTCTATTTGAAAAACGAAAACAAAGCTCTAAAACATGCCCAAAGGGACAGAAAACGTCAGGCGACTGAAGGCCGCGTACTTAACGAGTTAAAACGGCTTAAGATTAAAAAGTACTATGAGGATCCAGTCCTGTATCCGCTTGTTGTTAAAAAACAGTTGAAGAACGGCACTGTAAAGAGCGTTGAAAGCTTTAGAGTCCAAGTGAATAAGAAGGCCGATATCATTGTGGCCGACAAACTGCTTGACGGTGTCTGTGTTTTTATTACTAACCACATCGAAAGACAGGGACGCGGATTTAAAATTAGTCCCAGCAAAGTCATAGGCGCATACCGCAACAAAACAAAGATTGAAGATGTATTCAAAAACGTGAAGTCATTTCTTAAAATCAGACCTTTTTTTGTAAACACTGAAAAGCATGTCAAAGCAGTTTATACGATCTGCATACTAGCTTACTTTTTGAACAAATTTCACGCAAATCAAAGAAAAAGTGCCGGTGAAAAAGATTATCTAAATTCTAAAGAACTCTATGCTCCGTTTAAGAACATCGACTTTGTAACCCTTTTTGACCCCATCTCCGGTCAAAGCGCTACAAAATCGGTTGAATTACCGAAGGAGACAAAAAACATATTGGAAAAAATTGGAATGTCTCATGTCTTCTCAAGTCAATAAAATTAAGGCCTTGTCAGAGAGTGTAGTCTCAGAAACTTATCCCGCAACTGTTTGATATAATTTATTTATCTTTTATGAGTCCGGAACCTGGGATATATGGCAAGTGTGCTTTTTAAAATGGACTTTCGCTGGTAAGTCCGATCATGTTTTTTCTGAAAAAATACAAAGCTATAAAAAAAATAAACACAGCAAATATTGCCTTCACCAGCACAGTAACAATCAAAATCCCTATTTGTATATTCATGATAAGAGTGCTGATTCCGCAGGATATCACAATAAGGAATGTATCTCTTAAACAGTTCCAACTAATTTCCGAAAATTTGCTTGTAATGTAGACCGATACCATAAGCATAATCATAAAAGCCAAAGTCGAAGCAAAAGCTGCTCCCATTATCCCCATCAGAGGGATGAATATCAGATTTCCGACTACATTAAATAGGAGAGCAACTCCGACAATAATCGGCTGGTATATCGTCTTATTCATTGCAAACAGTGTTATCCCGACCAGTATTTCAGCCCCGCGAAAGATGGTACCGGTCACAAAAAATGGAATAATTGTATAACTTTCATAAAACCTCTCCGAAGCAACAATTGATACAATTTCCCTGGAAAATATAATTATTATGCATCCGATACATAAAATGACATACAACAAATTATTTTTTAACCTGACAATCTTCTCGTCAAATCCTTCTTGATTATATAATTCGTAAACTTCTGGCTCAACCGCTAGATAGAAACTTCTTACTATAATCAACAGGCTTGTGCCAAGGGTAACCCCAACCGAGTAAATCCCCAATTGGGAAAGAGACACATACCGTTCCAGTATAATTCTGTCCATCGATGCAATTGCAATGCCAGCAAAACCCCCGGGAAGAAGCGGTAAAGAAAACTTTAGACTCTTTTTGATCGTATTGAAGTTAAAGGAGATCCGCGATACCTTGATAATAATAATTATGCAGACAATCAGAGAAATAATATTTGAATACAAACTACCGTAAAAACGTCCCATCACGCCCATATCGCTACCGATAACCAGTATCAAACCGAACAGTATCCCTAAAATCGCCTGGGATGATGTCAGCCAAAAATAGCCCCATGCCTTTTTTGTTACCCGGAAGTAAGTCAGTGGTATTATTGGTGCTATTTGAAGGAAATTAATCACCAGAGCAATCGCAAAATATGGGTAAAAGGGAATTTGAATATGAAACCATTTCAGCAAATGAGGAAATACTTGAAACTCTATGTATAAAAGCGCAAGGTTAAAAACCATTAGAAAAAGAAATATGGTGCCGAATAGTTCCTTTCTTTCTTTTTCGGTCTGCCTCTCAAAATAGTATTTTAAAATAAATGAATGAAGTGATAATGTAGATATGACGAGAAGAAAAGAAGTGACTGAACCGGTGTAGCTTAATATGCCGTAATCCGCCTTGGTCAGATACCTTGTAAAAACAGGCAGAGCGAAAAAAGCAATTGCCTGGCTTAAAATATTCCCCGCCATATAAATGGCGCTGTTGCCAAGAAGTTTGTTTTTGAATAAATAGGTCTGAAAAATCTGTTTGTAAGAACTATTTCTAAACATTTGACAAATCGCCTGTATAGGCGAGTAAAGCAGTTTCCTTAATTTGATCATTACTGTCGAGAGTGTTCAACAAGCTGTGGTCATTATCACGCAAACGCACCTCAGAGGTCAATTCAATCAATCCATTTTTAATAGTCTTGGTCTTGATACTAAATCTCCGACTATTTGATGTGATCGTATCAATGACTAGTTTCTCTGCGGCGGCTTCGTATTTAACGATTAATAAAAAAGGCGCGGAAATAAGTTTCATTTTGCTGAAAATGAACATAACCAGGGCAAAAAATAGACTCGCCGTAATTGACAGTTTAAAATTAGCCACCCCATTGGCTATTCCGGCTGAAATGGCCCAGAAGATGAAAATGATATCGAGCGGGTCCTTAAGGGCTGTGCGAAAACGGACAATTGACAGGGCTCCCACCATACCTAAGGAAAGCACTAAATTACCACTAATTACCATGATAATGCTGGTAGTGATGAGTGAAGCCATAACAATTGATATGTTGAAGCTTTTTTGGTATACAACACCCTGAAACGTGAATCTGTAGGTCAAATGAATTATTAATGCGCAAATCAGACTAACCACAAGGGCGACTACAATATCAGTTAAGGATATGGCAGCACCTGTTTTTAAATGCATTATGCTTGAGTCTATTATGTCCTTGAAACTTAAAGTCTTTTCCATATCTTTGAGCTTTCTAGTTGTCCTGCCAGGTTGAGGTTTTTATAAAGCGTCGGCACAATGTATATTTGCTTATCGCGGAATGTTCAACACTCATCCTACCTAATATTGCTTTTAGGTAAGTCGGTAGAAAGTGATCGAATTTAATCTCCATTATCTGTTTATCAACTAAAAGAACCGGTATGGAACCGGTGCGCAACTCGAATATATTTATTTCGCTGTTGTAGGTCCGCAGATTCAAATCAAATGTAATTCTTGTATTGCCAAAGGGAAGTGTATACGCCTCGCGATCATATTCAACAATGACTACCGGTCGGTATTTCTTCAATGAAAGCATAGCATAGGTTTTTTTCAGATATTGACTGGAGCTGTTTAATAAATCCCTGTAATCCCCTGAGATTATATTTTCGGCGGTTTTTCTTGATATCAATTCGCTCTCTTTAAATATAGTTGTGTTTGCTTTAGTCTTGGTTTCAAATTTTATAACCTTGTCATTGTTGTTGTATGTTCTGATCCGGTATTTTTTTCGATTGATGATCCCGGAGAGTTTTTCTTCAAGAGCGGTGTCAAAAGGTGTATCAAAATAGAGGCTTGTAATCGTATATCTGCTGGTCGTCAGGCTTGAATTCTTATCAATACACATAAGTTCCTTCAAACTCTGTCTCAGAATAGCTATATCATGGTTGGAGATAAAATATTTAAACTCTCCACGCCTTACATTATCATTATTCATTAAAGTATAATTTTCTTAACGCCTCGGTATCCCGAACAAATAAATTGCCTTTGACAAGTTCGATACGATTCTCCTCCGGCTCTTTATCAATGTAGAGATTCGGAAGATTGTAGAATTTCTTTTTCAAAAAAAGATTGTAATCCTTTTTATTTTTATCAAATGTATTGTCAAATGAATAGGCAAAAGAACCATCTTTTACGGCGATTGCGGTTGTATTTTGGGTGAATTTATTATCTGTAATCAAAAGGGTTGATTGTTCACCGACACTGATCGCTTTATCCGGGAAATTATTAAACTTATTTCCCGTAACCTGTGCCTTAGTCCCGCTGACGTCGAGTCCATCACCGTTAACATCGTCTCCTGAACCGATAAACACACTATCAACAATCCTGCCTTTACAAAAATCAAGGTCGATCTGATCAGCGATATTACTTTTAAAAATTGAATTTTTTATAACTATGTTACCATTTTTAACGTTCAATCCATCGTCTGAATTACTTTGACTGACAACAATATGGTCAAGCTCCACCTCGCCCCCATGAATCGCCAATTGTCCTGTAATGTGAATGCCTTCAACGAGTGCTTCTCCACCACCTGAAATCTTAAAATGCTGAATAACAGTCCTTGACAAATCGTCGCCAACCACGGCAAACGACCCAAACGGGGTATCACTATTATTCTTTACAATTATTGGAGAATCAGCAGCACCCAATGCTATTAAGTTCCCCCGTATCAGAATGGAAATCTGCGGATCCATCAAAAATACCGTGCCCGCGGCGATCTCAACGGTAGTGTTATCAGGAGTAACAATGTCCGATTTAATTTCGTATTGCCCCTGATTGATTTTTAACAAGCCATCTTTAAAAATATAATTGATGCCATTGTCAGTGAGACACGTTCCCATGCTTTCTCGGTCCCCATAACGCATATGACTTATTTTGTTAAAATAAACTTGCTGATCGTTTATGATCTTGCCGGTCGTTAAATTCTTGAATTTCAGTTTCATTATCGGATAATTGGTTTCTTTAATAATAAATTGATTGTCTTTATGGATCAAACCGAGATCGGCATCAAGATTGTTGGCGCTAATCCGGTAATGGACGGGAATAGTTTTTTCAATTTCGTTATCTTCATAAATTATTTCTGTCAATGCGACCGGTTGGTAAGAATCAGTAACAACTGTCAAAATATTTTTTGCACTACTGCTATCTAATGTCACATAATCTTTTGCGTACTCGATATAGTTCACGGCAAGTTCAGTTGTTTTGGTAAAGCGTTTATAAAAGAGCCATTCATTATATCTATATTTACGTCGCGGGTAGTTGGTGTTAAGCACCACCGGATAATTTTCGGAAAAGGCTTCATTGGCCATATTAAAAAAGGGCTCGGTGTCCGAAACGAACTTCCAAAGATAACGATCTCGCCTTGCCCTGAATTCACCGTCTCTGATTAGAAGTCTGAACAATTTGTGGGTGATCTCATTGTTGTAGTATTTTCCCTGCGAGTTAAACCACATTTTATTAAAGGATGGAATGTCATAATACTCAGGTCTTACAATCGTATCTTCCTGTCTGTATAAAATGTAAAACTTTCCCTTTGTAAAATCATATATATATCGAATATTATCCCCGGTGATAAAATGAATATCATTAAATATGGCTCCAAGCGCCGTAAATCTTGCCATGTAATCTTCATCGATCAACCTTTTAGTCTCCGAAAGATTAGCTTCCTTAATGGCTTTTGCCAGCACTGCAAACATTCCTAAAGCGATATCACTTCTTTCTGATGTTCCGGACAGTTCTTGATTTCCAGGATGCAAGTCAAGTTCTGAGGTGTGGCCAAAAATCTTTTTATCCCAGTCGTCATTGGCTTTTATTATGCTATAATTTGTAATTTTATGATATTTTTCCATCCAATCTTTTTTGTGATCTTCCACAAGATAATATAGCCCCATATTGACACCGTTGATCCGAAGAGAAACCATACGGCCGAATGGTGCAATCAATTGGTTATGTGATGCAATGCGGTTAATCGCAATCGTCGGCGATCCCATTTCATCAAATGATGTAATCAGATTAAAGCGCCGCATATTATTTCTGTACAGACCGCTTTTATCGTGCTTTATCTTTAACGAAAAACCTCCTTTTCTCAACGGTGCGGTACTCGTGCCGTGTAATTTATATTTTATATTTTCCGCTTTCCCCGCTATTAGGATTTTCGCCTGACGCCAGTTCTTCAAACTGTCCTTCATGAACCCTATTTTTTTGAATCTCTCTATTTGGGAACTTATGTCTTTTACATCAGACCGCGACAAAATTAAATCAACAACATCACTTTCTTTCAGGTCAGGTCTTATTAATGGACGGATAATATCTATTTCGTTGATCAGGTAGTGCAATTTATCCATTGTTTTAGCAGAAAAATGCAATTTTTCCGCAATCCGATACGCATAGTATAAATATTGATTGTTAAAATATATGTAGGCAAAACCTATAAACATAATACCGGCTAAGCCCATGAATATAGAATATTTTAAAATTCTCTTGCGCATAGATGTCATAATCTCAACCTTATAGATCATTCGACTTTTCTACAAACGCGTTAATATAATCGTGAATAATTTGTGAAGCATCTCCGTCAATTGAATTGTTGAAATACTTTTTTGAATTACTAAGAGAATTATTTTTCAGCATAGAACAGTAGCCAGGATCACTGATGATTCTGCCAATCAATTCACGAAGTTCTCGATCATTATGGACAACTTGACAATCACTATAATGCGGCAACATGGTTTTCAAATCGATATAATCAAATAGATCAAGAACAACACAGATTACAGAAAAGGGGAGTGCCTCCACAACAACACTAGACACAAACCCCACTAAAATATCAGTCGCAGTTAAAATTTCATGTAGATCTGAATTTATCCTCAAGCAGATGTTATGTTTATGTGGAAGCCTTCTAATCCGCTGCTTATATAATTCTATCTGCTTATTTCCGAGAGTTGCTTTAAGCTTAACCACTGGAAGAATATCAAGATCAGATATACTCAAAAAACTTTCAAAAAGCTTGCTTTCTTCGTCGGGTCCAAAGTTTCCAGCTATATAGGTAACAATAGGTTTTTTCACACCTTGGCTATATTGCTTAAAATAAGATTGTTTAATAATTTCTTTTTTTTCAGAATATTTTCTTAAGATTTTATCTAGACTAGGATAGCCTGCTACTACGACCTTTTCCTCCGGCACATCGTATTTCACCAGTTCTCTTTTCGTTTTCTCGCCCCACACAAATATTCTGTCTGAAGAAACGGGAATATCATTGGCACTAACCAACCCATGTTGTAATGAAAATGTTTTAACACCTTTGATATTTCCAACATTGGTAATTACATTTTCATGGCAGTGGAGATCACTAAGAGTAACTATCGCTTTATGTGCATTTATATCCAAATAGTTATGATAAAAATCAATCCATTTCATAGCGATCAACAAATCACGACAGCATCTGAGCTTGAATAACAAGTTTTCTTTTCGAATGATAGGAATTTCTCTGATAAATTTCAATGCGGTTTTCAAATGCGATAGCGTAAGATGGATTGTCTGTTCGAATTCTCCCGTGTAATAGACATTTTTAAATTGACTCTTGTTCCTAGGATAAAGACCTTTATCAAATGTAATAATGGTTAAAGATTCACAATCAAATTTTTTCATGAGATCAAATTGCATTTTTAGAAAAGTTGGCTGATCGTGGTCCAGAATAAAAATAACATGTTTTCTTGGCTCATTCGAACTTAAATTGGAGCAACCTTTTTTATAAATTATCAATCTAGTCAGTTCTTTAATAAACCACAAAAATTCCTTAAATTTACTGCGAACCGTTTGGTGCGGTAACAAATAGCGTGCTCTAAGCAACATCCAAATTGGTATCTTCATAATTCCGTAAGTATCTATGTTCCGATACTTTATGTCTCTCAGTTCTTTTTTTAACTGCTCTAATTTTTTGTCAATTTCGTCTAAATAATTTGATGTTTTTTTCATCCCACTTACGCGATCCAAGTCAATGTACATTAAAACTAAGAAACAAACTCGTTATCTTCTCTCTTTATCTACTCTTTCGGCCCAAATATTTTGGTCTAACATTATGGGCCACAATTTTTGAGGATCTGATAAGTGATCGACATCAAACGGTTCGCTAAAAACAACGTATCTATTAATAACTATAAAGCCATTTCTCTCTAACCACTCATTAAGATTTTCTCGGGGGAAGCCACCCGGAAATTTTTCAAGTAGATCTTCAATATATATTCCTTTTTTTGTAATCCGACACATTTCTCTGATAAATTCATCACAACTTTCATCATCTAAAATTTCAAGTACGCCTGTTGAGATGGCAAAATCAAAATATTGATCTTTAAATTCTAAACCTTCGCCTGCAACATCGGCGGTCCTGAAATCGAAACTTATTTTTGCATTTGATGATCTGACTAGTTTTTTTGCATTTTGAATTCTAGACGCGTTTATATCAATGCCATATATTTTAAGGGTCCGGTCGTTATGGCAATTCATCTTCCAGTACTCGCTGACATAATTTATTAGCCTCTGAATGGTATCCCCATCACCACATCCCAGATCAATTACACTTGATCCGTATTTAGCAATTGTTTCCCATCCCAATGGCATAATAAACCAAGACTTTCTTGCCATTAGGTATTCCCACCTTCTTCTATCGATCGGCACCTCGGCTTTCTTGTAATAATTGTCAAAGACCTCCTCATCTTTTGTTTTCCCCATTTTTTTTAGTCGTTTGTGGATAATTCTGACATAATGGTCACGATGTTCAGGATTTAACCACCTTAGTTCTTTCTTGCGTTCTGAAAAATCTTCAATTGCGCGAAAAGGATTAGATTCAAGACCCCAGGAAGAGATTTTTTTAAAATCATCATCGTCTACTTTCCACATATTCTGCTCCTTTTTTTGATTTCTGAAATACCGGTTAAAACTACTATAAGTTGCAATAAGTACATTTCATGAAACATTTCCGTTTAACCATTTTTTTCCGGCTTTATTCAAAGTTTCAATAACAAGCTCAATTACGCGTTTCTGTGTTTTTTCCCATGCGTCAATTGTTGCGACCCCGTAGTGGGGCGTTATAATCAAATTTTCATGATTTTTCTCATACCTGACCATGGGTGAGTCTTTTAGTTTGCTTCTAAATTCCGAATTATATTCATCTGAGAGAACATCCAGAGCGGCACCTGCAATTCGACCAGATTCCAGAGCCCTAAGGAGCGCCTTTTCATCGATGATAACCCCTCTGGCCGTGTTCACTATAAAGGACCCCTGTTTCATGGATCTGAAAAACTCATCGTCAATCATATTCTCTGTAACGGGGGTGTGATGGTCATGGAGAGAAACAATATCGGAGTTTCGAGCGAGATCCAGCAGCCTGGAGGGCCGCACATATTCCGAATTCAGAGCTTGCAATCACTTTTAGATTTCGACAACGATCGTTTTCTCCAATCCATGAGCATATTTTTCAAAAAAAACTCTCCTAATTTTTTCTTTATTTTTAAGGTTGTTTTTCAGGATAGCTTCTAAACCCGGTCGCCCCGAAATGACTATCTTTTTATCTGATATCCCAAAAGAATTGAGTTCCCTTTTTGTGGAATCACCCCATACAAATATCTTGTCGGACGGAATCGGTGTGTTTAATTTATCACCAATTAGCCCGTGCTGTAGTGTAAATGTCCCTATTCCTTAGGAGTCTTTCAAATTCCAAGAATATTTATTTTCTCTCATATACCGTTCCTTATAAAAACTAAAAATCGGTATTTTCATAATCCCCAAAATCGATACTTTTTTGTACTCAAAGTCGACAAGTTCTTCTTCAAGGCTTTGAAGTTTCTCCTCAAATTCAATATATGCGTTTTTATTAACTACACTTTTTAAAAAATTGTCTCTCACTCTCTTTAGATTAATACAAAAGTTTTACCCAACTCTTCCACAGAATATGGATTAATCATTACTTCGTGCTATAGCGACATGATCAAACAGCAGGATGTCAACTCCAGAACTTAAAAAGGTATGAATAGCATCAGCTGGACTGTTAACCATGGGCTCCCCATGAAGATTCATGGACGTATTCAAAATAGCCCCTGTTCCTGATTTTTCAGAAAACTTTTCAATCAGTGCATAATAACTTGGATTCTTTTCTTTTCTGAGAATTTGCGGTCTGGTCGTATCATCGGCAGGATGAATGGCGGCAGGAGCCAAATTCTGAAATTTCTTAGTAGTGTCAAAAGAAATTGTCATATATGGACTCTCAAGGCCCTTCGGATTGAGGATATATTCTTTCTCATATTTGTCCAAAATGGTTGGGGTAAATGGCATCCAGAAATCCCTGAATTTGATCTTTGTGTTCAGCTTGCGGATCATCCTAGGATTGGCGGGGTTTGCGAGTATGGAACGATTACCCAGTGCTCTCTGGCCAAATTCCATTCTCCCGCTAAATCTGGCGATTACTTTGTCTTTTAGAAGTTGATCACAGATTTCATCCATAGAAAGTCTGTTAACAATATTAAATCTTTCTTGAAGGCTTTGAGCAGCTATTGCTCGGTCAATTTCCCTTTCAGAGTATTGCGATCCCAAGTAAATATTATCAATGGGTTTTATATCCTTTTTGTCCAATTTTCTTTTACCATACTCTGTATCTAGAATGTAATAGCATCCGCCAACGGCTAAAGAGCCATCTCCAGTCGAAGGAGCTACATATATCTTTGAGACCGCTTCCAATTCACCTATGCTTTGGCACGCCTTTATATTCTGAGCAACACCACCGGAAATGATGACATTAGGTACCTTTAATTCATTGGAACATTGTTTTACCCATTTAACAATAATATCCCCGACAGCTCTCTGCAGTGCCCCCGCAATACCGTCGAAACGACAGCCTTCAAGCCTCTTTTGAAACCAAAAGTAGAAATCGTCCGGCACATTTTTTAATTTAATATTGAGTCCGTCCAAGGTGAACAAATCCTTGAAAACCCTAAAGGCTTTTTCCTCTTCTTTGGCGTTGGCATATGGTGCAAGCCCCATCACTTTGAATTCATGTTGCGTCGGTTTCATTCCAAGGAGTAATGTAATGAATTTATACAAGTGACCGATATGATTTTCCTTAGTGTGATTGATTTCCCTAAGCTCTCCATTTTCAAATAGGCTAACAGTGCTGTTTGAATATTCGCCCGCACCTTCAGCGGTAATAACCAAACATCGGTCTCTCAATGGATTTGCATAGTAACCATAATATGCGTGTGCCCGTTCATGCTTCACCGTTTTTATCTTTGACCGATCAATTCCCAAATGCTTTTCGATTGCCTCTTTCCTTGTTTTCAAGTATTCCTGGTAGATCTCATCTTGAGTCATATTAGAATTGATGAATTTTGACAGATCGTAGTAATTGTCGTGCCTTATTTTGTCTTTGAACACATCAAGGTACTGGACTTTCTTGCCTTCAAAAAGTAGGGGCTTCCAGTATTCATTTTGCTCTCGGACAAAATCTTCTACAGAAAAAGTGGCAATTCTATTTACAATAAATTGCTCCGGGGTATCCCTCTCAGTTGCTAAAACAACATAATCCAGATCTCCCGGCTCCACTCCGGCGTGGTTCAGACAAAATTCAATGGCGTTTTGAGGATATCTCATATCCATCTTAAGTCTTGTGAAGCGCTCCTCTGCAGCAGCAGCTACAATTTCATTGTCAATCAAAAGAGCAGCATTTGCTTCATGAGAAACAGCAATTCCTAATATTTTCATTCTCAATCCTCCCAGTTCACAATTTTATATTAGTATAAGTAAGGCATTCATGGAAGAGAACCTATTATAAGCTCCAGAGTCCTTTTCTGTGTCCTCACCCATGCATCGATGGTCGCACCACCATAGTGCGGAGTGATTAGGACGTTGTTATGGTTCTTTGCATATGCTACAAGGGGGGATTCCGCAAGCCTGGCCTTGAAATCAAGTTCGTATTCCACCGCCAGTACGTCCAGCGCCGCGCCTCCCAAATGCCCTGATTCAAGGGCCACCAGCAATGCCTCTTCATCCACTATGGCCCCTCTGGCCGTGTTCACGAGATAGGAGCCCGGCTTCATGTTCTTAAAAAAATCCATGCCAAGCAACTTTTCTGTCTCCGCTGTGTGATGGGCATGAATGGATACAATATCCGATTTCTTAGCAAGATCCAACAAAGAATTGCACTTCTGATAAGACGAATCCTCGGTGTTTGGACTGTAATAGTAAACCTTCATACCAAAAGCCGTACCATAGGAAGCAACCAGCGATCCCAGTCGACCCAACCCAATGATACCCAGGTTCATCCTTGAGAGCATGCGTGGAGTCTCTCTTCCAAATTCACGCCCTTTCCACTCTCCCCTACATGAGGCCCTGTGGGCCCACGGAATTTTCCTCGTGAGAGCGATTATCAATCCCCAGCACAACTCTGCGGTGGGCGTGATGGTATCCAGAAATTCCTTCTCACTTTCAGATAGCCAGCAGACCTTTATTCTTTTTGACTCGGCATATTCAATATCAATATGGGGTACGCTCAGTGTAGAGCTTGCAATCACTTTTAGATTTCGACAGCGTTGAATTTTTTTTCTGTCGAAAAGATAACCCAATGGAGCCATGCAGATATCCATCTGAGTTAAGATCTCATCCCGGTCATGATTCGGATCGGCCAAACGGTGCACTTCAAAATGAGATTCCATAAAATCAAGAACTTCAGAATGGTATTGAAGGATATCGTAGTAAAGAAGCCTGGGCTTTTCCATTTTGAATCTAATCGATTTTAACAAGCCTTTTCTCGATCATCAATTCCGCAGGAGTAATGTCATCCGGTCCGTCCAGATCATAGGCATGGTTGAGGGGGATAACGATGGGGATGCTTGGCCGACTGAAGAGGGTTTTCTCCCTAAGCAGGGCCTCCGTCCTGGTAACGATGAGATTGCCGTACGTGTAGTATGTAGGCTTGGTCTGCTTGCTGTAACCCTTTTCCCTCTCCTTATGAAATACGAACCAAATGTCGTTGCCGTCTTTGGAAATGGCGCGCTGGTTGTGTGCGTGGAACTGGTGCGGGACTTGAACTACCGTCTGGGCACTGCCGGCCTGAGGATTGTTAAGAAGGGCTCCAACGGCTCTATCTATTTGATCGGCGGTCAGGAAAATGGATGTTGGCTGGAGCAGGGCCAGGATCTCAGCTACCCCCCCTACTTTTTCCATCATAGTTTCGGCCACATGGATCATCACGTCAATGGAATTCACAAGGTCACCACTTAGGTATTCCGGACGCCAGAGCACTTCAACCCCTAGGGATTTTGCGGTTTTTCCGATACCGTCATGATCAGTCGAACAGATAATCCGGCCAATACTTTTCGCTTTTGTTGCAGCTTCGATGTTGTAGGCAATAAGCGGTTTCCCGCGAACCGATACAAGATTTTTTAGGGGAATGCTTTTTGACCCCCCCCTCGCTGTTATGATACCCCAGGCCTCGCCTTTCGAAATACTCACATCAAACCCCTTTTTTCCAGCTCCCGGACCATTGATTCCACGACATGTATCTCCGTAATCTCCCAGGCATCCACCGTGCACCCCCCTATTTTTGGTGTCAGAATCAGGTTGTCGTGTGTCCGCGCATGGTTAATAAGCGGATGATCATTGAGACCCTCTCTGAAGCCAGGAAGATGCTCCCCCTCAAGCATATCAAGCCCCGCCCCCGCAAGGTGCCCGTTCTTCAGCGCTTCAAGTAAAGCCCCCTCATCGACTATGCCGCCCCTTGCCGTGTTGATGATAAAAGAACCCTTTGGCATGGTATGGATGAATTTCCGGTCAACCATATGTCGGGTTTCATCATTAAGGTGAACGTGCACGGAAAGAACATCACTCACCTTTGCTAGCTCCTGAAGACTTTTGCAGCGTCTATATTGTATATCTTCCACATAAGGGTCATAATAAAAAACCTTCATTCGAAAAGCCTTTGCATATCGCGCTACCCATGACCCGAGCCTCCCGAGCCCTATAATGCCTAAAGACATACTGGAAAGCATTCGCGGCGTCTGTTTTCCGAAATACTTGCCATCCCATTTACCACCACATACCGAATCAAAGGCGTGCAGTATTTTTCGGGTCGTCACGATAATTAGACCCCATGCCAGTTCCGCTGTCGGAGTAATAGTTGCCAAAAACTTTGGTTTATTGTTGAGAGAGCAGATCCGGATATCCTTTTTTTTCGCATGATCGACATCTATATGAACCAACCCTGTTGTCGGAGTCCCGATAACTTTAAGATCCTTAAAATGATCCATCATTTTTTTGTCAAAAAGGTATTCCATGGGCGCAAAAAGAGCTTGAACTTTATCGGCGCAGGATTCAACTTTCTCGTCCGGGTTGGAAAGGGCAATGACATGGAAATGTTGGTTGATAAAGGAAAGAGTCTTACCCTGAAATTTTAGAATATCATAGTAAAGCAGAGTCGGTTTCGATTTTTCAGCCATGAAAATCACTTTCCTGGAAAATTCTTTATATGATCAAATCGGTATCTACATCTAATGCGGTTTTCTGCTTCTCTGACCAAATCTGTCATGCGAATCTCTGAAATCCGGTCACAATTGCAGTTTGGACATTTTACTTCGTGGCAAATCACAATTTCACCACATCTGTGACATATCCGGTATTGCCCGGACTTTTTGATGATTTGAGAACTTTCCAAAATCTTCATACGAATTCGCCGTTCACGCTTAATCCAATCTGCATATTCCATCGTTTTCAGCTTACCTGCTTCCGAAGTTTCCATTCACCATCCTCACTATCCCAAAGGTGAGGAGAGCGCGCCTTGTCGATTAATTCATGGAAATACTCCTCGGATATGTCCATATATTCCAGGATTTCCCTGTGGTATTTGTGTGGGAACTCCCCGTCAAACCTCCGTACAAGCGCAACTCCCTCCTCTCGAGTAATGTGGTGGTTTCGTATATCTTTGGACGCATCGTAGGTAGCTCGACCGATACCAAACTTGATAAATGTCGTGTAATAGTGAAAGCCATCAATTCGATCGTCTAGGCTGGCAAATTTTGTATAGGTTCCCTCTGTGCGTTCCGGGTTGGCTTCGAAACCGGTGTTTTCAACAGCATAGTAATATGCCTCCTGGGGAGTCCACTTAACATAGTATCCCAAATAGTGGACTTCAATGCCGCTTTTTTCAATATCTTCCCGAGTGGGCGGCAGGTAGATGTCTAGATCATTCATATGGAGACCGTATTGCTCTATCAATTCCCTGACAGATGTGCCACCCAGATAGGTCTCTTTGAGCTTGTCACGGACATAATATTTATTGCGACGGATAGGAGTGGTGTTGTCTGCAATAGGATTCCCGTATTCAGCCTCATTTTCTCCATAAAAAATCAGTTTGATTCCGAATTTTTTTGCCAGCTTTGGGGCCAAGTATTTCTGCCCCATGATAAAAGGCTGGAATGGATGAAGCAGGTTCACAAAGGCGAGTTTCGTGAGAACCCTGTGCACCCTCCCATTGGGCCAGAAAGAGACATTGTCAAATCCACCAATGTTAATCCAGTCCGTAAAGTTCTTCCACCCGATACTTGTATAGATATGGGGAGGCCACGTGCAAGTCAGTGGATGCATCCCATATTTTTGCTTCAAAATATGCGCGGCAAAGCCACTGTCCTTTCCTCCACTTCCTGGCACAAGGCAATCATACTGACCGTCTTCTCTCCTGTGTTCATCCAGTAGCCTGATTAATTCCAATTCTCGTTTTTTCCAATTTACCTTCTTGTCCTTCATTTCCGCATAGCGGCATGCATCACAAATACCTTCCTCATCAAAAATCAAACCGGAGTGCCTGTATTTATCATTATGCCTGAATTCCACCGAAGACATTGGCCGTTGGTTTGACATGACACATCGTTTGCAATATTTTACTTCTGCCGGTAAGCCATACTTAGATTCCAATACTCTACCCATAGAATCTCCTTCGACGCTATTTATTATGAATCATATTTTTGAAATTGTGATAGATCCGCAACCCAGACACACCACTCCGTTCGGGATGAAATTGGCTGGCAAATATCTGCTTTAAACGTAAACTAGAACAGAACTCAATGTTACCATAAGTGGATATAGAATGTTCCACGCTCCTGTCATCGACCTGCACGTAAAAGCTGTGCACGAAATACATGTATTCACCTTCACCAATTCCTTTGAGGAGGGATTGGTCCCAATCTGACACGGAATAATTTTTTGTAGCGGAAAGAATTTGGTTCCAACCGACATGGGGGACTTTCATAGCACGGCCCCCTTCACCTATAGGATTTTCGAACCGCACTGACCTGCCTGGTATAATGCCTAGACCTTTGTAATTTCCAAACTCTTCACTTTCCGACATCAAGAGTTGCATGCCAAGGCAAATTCCCATTAATGGTTTGAACCGAGCAGCGTCATGCAACGGCTCTATAAGATCCAGTTTTTGCAAGTTTTCCATAGCATCGCCAAATGCACCGACCCCGGGCAGTATGACTGCATCGGCTTTTATGATAGCCTCACCAGAGGAAGTAATTTCAGCATCAAGACCAACTCTGCTACACGCATGCTTGACGCTAAAAAGATTTCCTAGTCCATAATCAACTATAGCTACTTCCATTGATTTACGTCTCTTACCTTCCTCGGTTGGTCAAATGGGCCTGCATGCAATGCCACACTCTATGAGATGCCCCTTGATTTTCGGCAGCGAAGTATCCCGAATTTTAAGAAAGCCTTGCTTCGCTCTTTTCAGGTATTCGATATTTCCTTCCGAAGTGTAATCATCTTCGCAAAATTCACGCTTTTTAATAAAATTATAATGAATGATGGAGGCGATGCTCACTGCATCTGCCTGCCCTTCTTTAATAACCTCATGAATATGTTCCACCTGACCTGCACCGCCACATGCAATCACAGGGATTGGAACCGATTCTGCTATCGTTCGAGTCAGATTCAAATCAAATCCCCTTCCGGTTCCCTCTTGGTTGATGGATGTTACCATAATTTCACCTGCCCCAAGTTCTGTGACACGTTTTGCCCATTCCAGTGCATCCACCCCTGTTTTTTCCCGGCCATTGTCCGTATAGGCTTCATAAGTCCCATCACTTTTTTTTATCGCCTCAATTGATATTAAAATTGTTGAGGAACCAAATTTTCGTGAGGATTCCCTGATGAGATCAGGATTGTGAATCACCGCTGTATTGAGAGAAACTTTATCAGCACCTGCACGCAGGACCGTTTGAATGTCATCGATGGTTCGCAAACCGCCACCCACCGTAAGGGGAATAAATATTTCCTTTGACGTCCTTGCTATAATATTTATCAGGCTATTTCGACCGTATAAACTGGCGACAACATCCATGTAAAGTAGCTCATCAGCGCCGTTTTCATAGTAATGGCGCGCAAAACGCTCAGGTTTTCCAAGGACGCGCAGACCTTCCAGGTGAATTCCTTTTACAAGATTTGGGCCCTTGATATCCAGTCTCGGAATGATCCTTACGTTTTTCACTATTCCTCTTTAAGTGTCAGTTCATTATAGTATTTATTGTCTTTGAAGTCTCTGAACCGGTTTTCGTTAGAATATGCTGTAACAAGATCTTTTACCGAATCGGCTACTTGATATTCCGATGTAAAACCAAGATCCTGTTTTATTTTTTCAAAACTGACTCGATAATTTCTAGTGTCCTTGGCATCTTCAAGAACTACCATTTCAACTTCCGGAATCTGGTCCTTTATAATCTCACCGATCAGGCCTAACTGATAATTTTCGCGTGAATCTCCAAGATTAAAAATTTGGTTTTTAACTTTTTGGCTCTCGGAATGCATGACAGTAATAATTCCTTTGCAGACATCCAAGACCGAAACGAACGGACGCCATTGCTGGCCGCCAAATATTTGAATTTTTTTGCTGGTCAATGCTTTGATCGACAATAAATTAACCACCAGGTCAAATCGTTGTCTGAATGATTTGCCATGCACAGTTGCCAGACGGAGTATGGTGGGACAAAAATGGTTGTAATCAGATGAATGGATTGCATTTTCCGATTCAATTTTACAACGGGCATACAAAGAAATCGGGTTTAATTCGGATTGTTCATCCAGTTTTTTATCACTCTGACCATAGACGCTGCAGCTTGACGCAAAAATAAAGCGGTTGATTCCTTCACGCATACAGGTTTCTGCGATCATGTGAGTGGCGGAGTAATTGGTATCAATAGTGAATGGTTCGTTGATGGAGCATGCCGGATCGCCGACTATCTCACCCAGGTGAACGATCGCATTAACGCCGTCCAGAGCCCTAAGAACAATTTCCTTTTCGCGGCAGTCTCCCCGCATAAATTCAAAATTGGGATTGCCATTAAACGCCGCTAAGGATTCTTTGCCATAGAGGAGCAGGTCCAAAACGCGCACCAGATATCCCATTCTTAGCAGCTTATCAACTAACATCGATCCAATATATCCCGCGCCGCCAATGACTAGCACCTTTTGCGGCGGAAGTACTCGACTGTTGGTTATTTGAGTTTTCCAGAACATATCATCAAAAAAATCAGGAAGATATATACAATCGACAACATGAGATTTTCCATCTACCACGGGTGCCAAGATACGAGTCGATTCAAGAAGGCGGCGTTTCTGCTCATCCGATGACATCTGGCTGCTAATGGTAAAAGGCCCTGTATTCATAATCGTCCTTACCGACGTATTTAAATCAATATTGCTCAATATGGCCCGCCGGATGTCAGCATCCATTACAATACCGATCAATTCCTGATCTTCATCGCAGACAAACACCCCTCGGACACCGTTGATACTAATTGCTTCAATAGTCTTTTTAATCGTAGCGTTTGGGGGGACAATGATATTTGATAAGTCTTTCTTATCCATAAAACATCCTTTATTTTAGAAAGGTTAAGCTATTCCTCAAATAAAATCTGGGCCCAGATTAATGGATGATCGGGTGATAAATCTTCTTTGGCTACGGAATTGACAATCCTTTCCCAATCGGCAGGAGAAATACCAGTTCCCGGCCTTTTAAAAGCAAGGTCATTTATATTTATTTTTTTCCCTTTTTTAACTGTGCGATTGAGCACAATGCTTTTTCGGGCCACCAATTTTACATTCACTTCTGACGGCATGCACCGTTTTATGCCATCTCCGAGTGCGGTTTCAAGCTTCCGGATTTTTTGCACCAGGTTCTTAAAATCTTCAGGCTCCAGGGATGCCTTATGATCTCCGCCTTCCATCTTTCGATCCAGAGTAATATGTTTTTCAATCACGACGGCTCCAAGGCCGATTGCAACGAGGGGTAGTTCGATTCCCACCGTATGATCAGAAAAGCCGACAGGCAATTTAAATGCGTTTTGCAGGGTCGATATGGCCCTCAGATTCGCTTCCTCCCATTTGGCCGGATATTCCGATATACAATGTAATAAAACAACATTGCGATGGCCAATGGCCTTCAGGGCCAGTTCAATTTCACCTAAATTAGACATCCCGGTTGAAAGAATGACCGGTTTGGCTAGTGATCCAATCTGAGAAAGCAATGGAATATTTGTTATTTCACCTGAAGGCACTTTAAAAAAAGGGACACCCAATTCTTCAAGTAAAATCACGCTTTCTTTGTCGAAAGGACTTGAGATAAATTGAATATCTTTTTTACGACAATAATCCAGGAGCATGTAATGATCATCACTGGTCAGTTGCATTCTGGAAAGCCGACTGTATTGTGATTCTGACGTTCCCGTGGCTTTAATCTGATAATCAGCTTTCGGAGCGTTGGCAGTCGTCATTTTTTGTGGATTGAAACTCTGAAACTTAACGGCATCCACACCGCATTCAATGGATCGATCAATCAATTCTTTTGCAATCGCCATATCCCCGTTATGATTGCATCCAATCTCGGCAATAATGAATACTTTACCATCGATTTCTCTTAATAAATCAGTCATCATTTTCAATCCGGTATTGTTTTAAGAGGGTTTTTTTCAATTTGGCATTGGTACGAATTCGGTCTTCCGGCGTAATTTCGATTTTCACGAAATATTTCTTTCCATTTTGTTCGATATAGGCATTATTGAACGGAGGAAAGGTCATCGCTCTTAAAAAGTTGATAAAATCTATGGCGCGTACTGTGCTTTGCGGGTCGATCTTTCGCAATTTTTTAAAATCTTTGATTACGTGGTAGGAGGGTGCCCCACCCTGCTCCACGGGCTTGATGGCACCTTTTCTGATTTGGGGCCAGACTTCTTTAAATAATTCTAATTGCAGAATATCCAGTTTGCTATATAATGTTTTGGCATCATCTGACAAATCCGTTTCGATCTCGCGCTGTGCAATGATGCGGCCGGTATCAATCCCCTGATCCATATAATGGATACTGGCCCCGGCTTTTGTCCCTTCCAGAATGGTCCAGAATACCGGATTGGCACCGCGGTTTAATGGCAGGAGTGATTTGTGAAAATTGATAGCCCCCAGGGGCGGCAGCGCCAGAATTTCCGGAGGTATAATATATCTGAATCCCACACTGAGGATAATATCGGGATCAATCCCGTGGATGCTGTCGATTTCGTTTTTTTGAGTAAACAGATATAGCTCGTCCTGTTTCAAGGTCTCAAGGTACTCTAATACTTTCTGACCGGTATCATTCAAACCCAAAAATACAACTTTCATGATCTCGTTTCCTGTCTCTATCGATTAAATTCCTGGCTGTCCAAACCCGGAATAAATCCCCGGAACGTGAAGATTCTCTTCCTATAAAACGATGCTAATATAGGGAATTGCAAACCTCAATGATATAATCGAGATTCTGTTGATTCAACCCGGGATGGTTGGGAAGCCCGATGACATTGCCGGCGATGGTTTCGACATTCGGCAGGTACAGGTCTTTATAATTTTGACTGATCCCCTCTGTGCAGCATGTAAACGGGCACCCGTTCGGATAGGGACTGAGATTCTGGATAACCGGCTGCCGATAGAGCGGTGTGGCATATCGGTGCCGGACTTCAATCCCCATTTCTCTGAGTTTTTTGACCACCGCTTTGGTATTCAATCCGGCCTCCGGTCTGATCGCCAGCGGACACCAGAAAAAAGTGTGTTTTACATGATCGGATAACTCCGGGACCTGGTACCATTTATCGGGATGTTGGGCTAGCTGGGTTAAAATGGTAAAGGAGTTTTTGATCCTTTTGGCATTAAACCCGTCCAGTTTTTTCAATTGCACCAATCCCATGGCAGCGGCCATTTCATTCATCCGGTAATTATATCCCAGGATAACGTGATCGTCCCGGCCGACCATTCCATGGCTGCGGATTTGCTTGGAGAGCGCAATCCATTCCGAATTATTGGAAGTAATAATTCCGCCTTCACCGGTGGTCATGTGTTTGGTGGCAAAAAAAGAAAAAGCACCCAAATGCCCGATACCTCCGACGCGGCGGCCTTTGTATTCCGTCCCGTGTGCCTGCGCACAGTCTTCAATCACAAAAAGATTGAAATCCTTGGCAATGTCCATAATTTCGTCCAATTCAGCGGCATTGCCGTACAAATGGACCGGAATGATGGCCCGGGTTTTGGCAGACAGGCGTTTGCGAATATCGGCGGGTGAAATACAGTAACTAACGGGATCGATGTCGGCAAAAATCGGCACGGCATTTTGGTGCAGAACGGCGGTGACCGTACTCATGAACGTTAACGCCGGGACGATGACCTCATCGCCGGGTCCGATGCCGAGTGCGGCCAGGGCAACATGCAGCGCAGCGGTCCCGTTGTTTACGGCCGCCGCATGGGATACGCCGATGTAGCTTGCGAATTCCTGCTCAAAAGTCGCAACCTTTTGTCCGGATACGTAATTACCGGTTCTTATCACTTCGCTGACGGCTGCGATTTCCTCTGCGCCGGTGATGGGGATCGCCACCTTGATTAATTTTTGGGTTGTCATGGTTGGATTTCTTTTTGAAGTAAAGTTAATTTAACATTATGTTACTGAGTCATAAAACGGTCTTTGAACTGCTCGAGTGTTTTCTGATACGGCAGAAGTGCCTGCAATATCTGGTGTACGCCGGCGGTAATGTTGTATTGCGGGTTTGGCAGCAGCTTGGCAAAATTAGTGACCTCGATCTCCATTTTGTGCTCTTCTTTTTCAACCCGCGGGTTGGGTATATGTTTCAACTCGGCTTTGAGATCCAGTTTACCGGCGGCATCGATAATCGCCCGGGAAATGTCGACGATCGAAATAACTTCCGTGGTCTGGTTGTATACGGTGAATTCCCCTGTTTTTTCAAGCTTGACTGCGCTGACGTTGGTCTGGGCGCAATCTTCCAAGGATATTTGGGGCTTGCGCTGTTCCCCCTTGCCGTAGATGGTTATAGGATAACCAGTCAGCACCATAGCACAGAACCGATTGATGACTACCCCAAAATAGAAGTCAAAATCAAAACGAGTCGCCAGTCGGGGGTCCAATTGGGTTTCTGCGGTATCCGTCCCATATACAATGGAGGTCCTGAGATCGGTGATGGAAAGGTTCCAGAGGCGATTTGCCAGCCACAGGCTGTTGACATCATTAGATTTGCTCATGTGATACCAGGAGCCAGCCATGCCCGGGAAAGGAATGACGTCCTTGCGGCCATTGTTTTCCGCAGTGACGAGACCTTCCGGAATTTTGAATTCAGGTGCGCCATACACTCCGGTGGTGGTGGTTTCAATAAAGTGACAATCTTTCTCTATCCCTCGTTCATGAATGGCCCATAAAAGGTTGCGGGTGGATTGGTTGTTATTAAACTGCGTATAATTGGCGCGCTCGCCGTTTATATGGGCATAGGGCGCCGAAGGCTGGGCGGCGACATGCAAAACCACCTCAAACCGGTAGGTATCGAACAGCTGGTTGACAAAATTCCGGTCGGTTAAATTGCCCTCAATAAAGCTGATATTGGAAAAACCATACTCCCGGGCGGCGCTGATCCGCTCCGGCATGGTGCATATAGGAATAGCGGATACCGATCCTGATTCTTCAACCCATTTTCGCCTTCCATAATTATCCACCCCAATAATTCTTGCTTCGGGCATTTCTGCAGATAATTTTAAAGCCGTTGGCCAGCCAATATATCCGTCTATTCCTGTCAGCAATATATTCATATCCTCTCCTTTTCTTACAACAGTGTGTTATAAAACTACTAAAAAGTGATCTTTTTTCTAATAATCGTTTGATTCTTCTGCAAGTTGCTCAGAATGGATACGATCCTATCCGCGGCCGTTCCGTCTCCGTATGGCGATTTACAATTGCTAACTTTGTTTCTGAATTCATTATCGGTAAGAGCAGTTTGAATCGCTTCAGCAATCTGATTCTTGTCGTGATCAGAATCGATTACATTATCCGCCCTCAGTCTGTCTTCTTGCCGGATCCCGATATTGACGAACGGAAGGTGAAATGATGGGGTCTCCATCACCCCCGCACTGGAGTTTCCTACAAAAACACCGGCAACGTTCATGAGCCCCCAATAATCTGAAAATTCGATATTATTATACAGCTGGAAATATGACCGTTGTTCGTACTCCTGGAGCACTTCAATGATTTTTTCATAACCGGGATCCGCACAGGGATAGACGGCAATGGTCTGGAATCCAAGTTGATCAATCGCGGCCATGGTCTGACGGATCTGGTATTCTGCATCTTCCACCTGCCAAGTCACGGAGTGTTGCAAAAGCAATATGACGGGGTTATCAAGATTCAGATCAAATTTCTCTATTATTTGTTCAGGTGGCGTAAACCGCTTGTGTTTGATCAGATCCAAAACCGGCGAACCCACAACATGAACTCGCCAGGGTTCCTCCCCCATTTTCAAAACCCTGTCAGCGCTTTCCTTATTAGATGTGAGGTGAATAGTTGCCAGTTTTGTGATGGCATGTCGAACGGGTTCATCAACTCCCCCCTGGGTCACATCGCCACCGAATAGGTGAATGATCGGTATATTCATTTCAAGTGCACAGATGGCCATTCCTAAAACTTCACCCCGATCTCCTAAAATAAATACGAAGTCTGGTTTTATTTGAGCCAACAACTCTGAAATCCCGAGTATTCCAATACCTATAGATTTAGCCCTGGCAAGTTTTGAACTAGAATACATAAGTGTTTCAACCGGATAAACATTACCTACCCAACTATGCACCTCTTCAATTGTATTCCCAAAAAATTTAGAAAGGTGCATGTCCGAAGCAATAATAGAATAAGAAAAGTCTGCTTTCTTTGCAATCAATTCTATTATAGGAATTAAGTGGGTAAATCCTCCTCGTTTTCCTGTAAAAAAGCAAATGTGTTTTTTCTTATTCATATGTTATAAAGGCTAGCGTTACTAACCCCTCTCTTTCGGTTTCGAAATGGGTTCATATTTGCACCACTACAGTTTTTAGTCACGAGGGTGAAAGATTATTTTTAAGAAGTATCTTGTATTCATACGGATTTTTCACGTCTTGAACCGGTGAAATTGTTCATCAGCAATATTCCAATAACAATCGCTGAAACCGCAAAAATCGAAGCAAAGATGACGTACAATAACGTTTTTCTAAGTGATAACGGTTTCATTCTAGTAGCTAATACGGGTTTCGTTATGCTATAGACCAGAGATTCCGGGTTCAGATGGTATTTGCTCAGATCCAAATATATGGCGTTAACCTCATCGATCGTCTGCATCAATATATCGTAGATTTCCTTGTGAGTGCGCTGAATTCGTTCTTGTTCTGCTTTTTTATAGGACGTAGATCCACTCTTATCCTTGTTGTGTTTAGAATAAATTCTTTCGTAAAGATCCTCGTAATATTTTATATCGGTATTAATTTTCACGTTTCTCAGACCGGTTTGAATCACCTTTGCCGAAATTTCCTGTCGAAACAGCATATCTGAATTTTCCTGCGCCATTTCGATCAGGCTATCCAGAAAGGATGCGCCAAACTGGGGGATCATGGCAGGCACATTACTCGGTACTCCCTGCTTCAGCGAAGATGCAATAGCGTCATCACCGCCCATATTTGTCAAGGCACCGCTAGCCCTTCGGATGTAATGGCTCAGCGTATTTTCGTAGACAGCTACCCTGGCTGAAGCTGCTTCCTTTTTCAATTTCAGTTCAAAAAGCCTATTGCGCAGATAGCTCAAAGTAATAGTTTCATCCTTGCTCACTCCGGACTGCCGGATAAGTCCGACCAGCGGGCTCAGTTTGAACTGTTGAATATCCTCCAATCTAAATTGAATATCCTGCAGGCTTATACCGTTTTCGCCGACTTTAATCATCTCGGCGCCGGGAATCTGCTGCAATCTATTGCTGTCATCGATAATGCGCCTGACGGTGGTTCTCAGCATATCCGTGGTAATAAAGTAATCCTGATCTTCAATATCCTTTTTAGAAAGAATATTTCGAGAAACCAGGAAATACTGATATTTATTGACACCTTTCACGCGATCTGCATGATTGGCCCAGATTCGAAGAATATCATTAAGCGCCTCGAAAATTAGAATTTCAGGTACGGACTTCATTCTTTCGCTATATCTGAATGAAAGCGTGTAAATCGGAACCAGTACATTATTCTTTTTCTCCAAAAATTCCGCCTCAAGGCGGTCGCGTTTTTCCAGGTTTATATTCTTTCGGCTGAGTTTATCTGCATATTCATATTCCAGGAATCTCAGTTCATCATTCGTTTGAAAAATGGTTAGACCGGCCTTGAATTCAGGATATTCTAAATATCGTTTTAGATCATTTTCTTCATATACCTCATTTAATACTGGAGTTGATAGGATATCCCCTGTGCTAAATTTCAAGCCATTAGCGTATTCATGTTTATCAATCCCTTCAAATTCAAGCTTAAATTCCAGGCTGATAAATTTTTGTCTTGTTTGCCTGGAGTAAACCCAAGCGGCGCCGACAGCAATAATAAAGGTAAGGCACAAGGTAAGGACAACAACTGTCCTGCGGTAATACCAAAGGATTAAAATGAGACTCTTCAAAGAAGTCTCACTATTGGCTTCATCGTTTTGATTTTTTAGTCCATCCGGGCTTGACGAAAATTCTCTATACTCTGTCTCTGACATAATCAAGTACCCCTTTAAATCACTCTTGTCCAAAAACGAGTTTAGAATGAGTCATATAATGAGTTGTAAAACGAGTCATTGAAAAAAATCCTCCTTGTATGTAGGGTGGTTGTTA
>CACVKW010000414.1 GCA_902749685.1 Olavius sp. associated proteobacterium Delta 1
ATAACCTGATTTCGAAATCACCAATTTCGCGTTTATAACTGCCTGTTATTATTAAAGGCAGTATTTGATTTTCAATTTATTTTGGACAGCAATGACCTTCTATCTATTTAAAATAGACGGAATTCCTTAATTCGTCATTCACCATTTGAAATTTTAAATTCCTTGCGCCGTGCGTTTTAAGCCGTGTGCCGTACGCCTTGCGCCTATTTGCGTATCCAACAATCACAAACATGCTGTTTTTTTTGACTTTTCGCTAGTTAGGATATAATATGAGGTTATACCCGAATAAGGATGATGGAATAGGCCTCCCATTTACATAATCGTAATACTTCAAAAATATTGAGATATTCCCGCAATTAATTTCGATTATTTAGGGTGGTAATCAATCGCGACTCATACGGAGGGAAAACATGCACGTCCTCGGCATCGATATCGGTTTCGGATTCACGAAAGCGACCAACGGCAATAAAACGCTCATTTTCAAATCTCTTTTTGGAGATGCTGCCGACATTCAATTCTGGGCGGATTTTGGTGATGATACTCCCACAGACCACATTCATGTAACCATTGACGGTAAGTCATATTTCATTGGAGATCTGGCAGAGCAGCAGTCGAGTGTATTACATTTTACGCTGGATCAGGAAAAATTAATTACCGAATTTGTTAAAATTCTCTCGTTGACGGTAGCCGGTATGTTCCAGCAAAAAGACGCATCGATCAATGTCCCGATCAATGTGGTATCCGGCCTTCCCATCGGCTATTTCAAACAGAACCACGAGCGGTTCAGTGAACTGCTGAGCGGTCACCACACCGTTACCTATCACGCCCATGATGGTCAGGAAACGAATAAGGTAATTTATATCAACAAGGTTCGAATGCTGCCTCAACCCATGGGCAGCATTTTAAATCTTCTGATGGATGACAAAGGTAAAATCATCGATATGGATCTCGCCAAGGAGAAGATCGGTGTGGTTGATATCGGGTTTCGCACAACGGATTTTATCATACTAGATCGTCTTCGCTACATTGATCGCGGCAGCCGGACCATTGATTCCGGCATTTCGAAAGGTTTCAGCGTGATTGCAAACAAACTGCGGGAAAAAGCCGGGGTCAGTGTGGAGCTCTATCGCTTGTATCGAGCAGCCGAGACCGGCCTTATCAAAATGCGGGGGCACGGATTTGCCTTTGCCAAAATCAGAGACCAGGTTTACTCACAGCTGGCCGGTTCGATCGCCAACGAAATTGATCGTCTGTGGGCGGATGATTGGGATATCGATACCATTATTCTATCCGGCGGCGGGTGCCGAGAACTTGCCCAATACCTGCAACCCCTGATCGTAGGCAATGTCATACCGGTTGATCTCAGCCAAGACCCGCGACTCAACAATGTGATGGGCTATATGAAGTATGGCCGGCACGTTTGGGGCGAAACGGATGACGAATCTATACCCGAAGGGGAAGAATCCGAACCGCAGCCGCAGTCTAATAATCCGGAAAACATTGAATCGATCGGTGAAGAGGAACTGACGGAGGTGGAAGGCGGAAGATAGATGGCAGATGGTTTAGGAATATTTTTCACATTTCGTTCAGCTAAATACTGGTCACCCAACGATATTTCGTCTTCCGCCCGCTGTTAACCCCTCACCAGTGTAATTTTCTGGTCGTCCTGCCGAACCTTGACTCCGTAATTTGGCAGGGTTTTCGTCAAGGGGCGTCCGAATAAAAAATCCAGCATTTCCGGATCCATCCCACCCTTGGAGACAACCAACTCACGAATTTCGATATCATATTTGATAATTTCGGCAAGTTCTCGCCAGGCATCGTTTTTAAGGCTGCCTGCCAGATCCTTGATTAAAATCTGGATTTTAGCATAATCGCAGCGCTTCTGATGGTCTTTAATCAAATCCCACAGTCCTTCAACTTCAGAGATCAAATCGTCGCGGGTTAGCCGGCGTCTGGCATAGATCTTCTCCAACTCACGCGTATCCCAGCATTTTAGCGCTCGGCACTCCAGGGGGCGGTCATCATAAATTGCGCATTGCTTGTTGGGTTCATCGAAGAAAATACAGGACCAGGTATCCGCTTTACCTTTGATCTTGATGATATCCGAATCCACCGGCATCAGACACCCTTGGACGTTATCATAGGCAAATTCACCTTTGCGGATCGTAAAAAGACAGCGCGAGGGAATCAGGCCTTTATCAATCAGCACCCGATCTTCCTGATGAAAACCGGGACCGCCCTTTTCACAGCAGGTGCCGCAGCGGACACACACCTTGCTATGGGCGCCCGATTTGGAATCGGATGGCGGATTATCTGTTTTATCTTTTTTGCTTTTAATATTCATTTGTTCTGCCCGCCATTTTTTTTAGCGAGATAGTAAAGGCGGAGTAATTTCAATTCATCGTATGAAACCGCGCTGTTGAGCTTTTCTTCGGGCTGCCCGGCAATACTTTGGGGGGCCTTTTAGGTCGCTCCTCGATATCGTTTTCCCGACAAAATCGATCTATGATATCAAGAAATGTGGCCCCGAATCTATCGCATTTAACCGCACCGACACCATGGATATCCAACAGGTTATCCCGGGATTGGGGAAAATAGGTCGCCATCTCAACCAGGGTCTTATCCGAGAATATGATATACGGAGGAACTCCTGATGAATCAGCAAGTTCTTTGCGTTCCTTGCGCAGAATTTCAAATAATTGCTGGTTAAAGTTCAGATCGTCACTGCGCTGCGATTCTTCAACCAGTTTTTCGACTGTGCGTTCTTGTGCCAGCTGCCCCCAAACTTCGCAGCGGCCTTTAAGGACATCCCATCCTTTGTCCGTGAGTTTCAAACTGCCGAATTCCATGTCCTGGACCATGAGTCCCTTGTGCAGAAACTGCCGCGCGAGCTGCTGCCATTGTTTTTTAGAATAATCTGCACCGATACCATAGGTGGATAGCTTATCGTGGCCGAATTGCAAAACCTTCTTGGCCTTAGACTCCCGCAAAACATCAATGAGATGGCCGCTGCCAAACTTTTCGCCGGTTCTTTTAACGCATGAAAGAAATTTTTGGGCGGGTATCGTTAAATCTACCAATTCCTTATCTTCCGCCAAGCAATTATCGCACGTGCTGCATTTTTCGATCGTATAGTCTTCCCCGAAATAGTTGAGTAGGGGGATCCGCCGGCAGACCTCGCTCTCGGCAAATCGCAGCAGGGCACCGAGATGAATATTGGCCACCCGCTTTTCGGCGGGATCTTTCTGATCAATGAAGTATTTGATTTTTTGTACATCGGCATAGCTGAATAGCAGCAGGCAATGTGAATTCAATCCGTCCCGGCCGGCGCGACCGATTTCCTGATAATAGCTTTCTATGTTTTTGGGTAAATCATAATGCAACACGAAGCGCACATTGGGTTTATCAATTCCCATCCCGAATGCAATGGTGGCGACAATGATCTGCACATCATCCCGAATAAACGCTTCCTGGTTCCGGTTGCGCTCGATATCAGTCAGGCCCGCATGGTAGGGTTTTGCCGAAAAACCATTTTCGCTTAACACTTCATAGAGAGTTTCCACCTGCTTGCGGGAATGGCAGTAAATAATCCCGGACTGATATTCAAATTTCTGGATGAACTGAAGCGTTTGTTTGAGGGGGTTATCTTTGGGTACAATCTGGATAAACAGGTTTTCCCGGTTAAAGCTGGCCAGATATTCACGGTCGCTGTCCATCTGCAGGCTGGTTTTGATGTCCTCGCGAACTCTGGGGGTGGCCGTGGCTGTCAGGGCCACACAGGCGGCCTTTGGAAAATTGGACCGGGCTTTAATCAGCTGACGGTATTCCGGTCGGAAATCATGCCCCCACTGTGAAATACAGTGGGCTTCATCGATGGCCAGGCATTCTACCTTGACCGATGACAGCAGCTCCAGCATATTGGATTTGAGCAGGGCTTCCGGGGCCAGGTACAGTAATTTGGCAGCTTTGCTTCTTACCAGCTCGACGTTTTGCCGATAATCAACCGCCGACAAGGAGCTGTTTAAAACGGTTGCTGACACACCCAGCTGCATTAATTGCTCCACCTGATCCTTCATCAGGGAAATCAGCGGTGATATAACGACGGTCAGTCCGTCAAAAACAAGGGCCGGTATCTGGTAACAAAGAGACTTGCCGCCACCGGTGGGCATAACCACCAGCACATCTTGGCGGTCCAATATATTTCCAATAATTTCAGCTTGAAGCGGCCTGAATTTGTCATAACCGAAGACGCTTTTTAGAATAGATTGAGCCGGCTTATCCATAGTTGATGCTTTCAGATTAAAAGTGAACATTCAAATCCCGATCCCTATACCTGAGTTATGCAGGTATTCTTAGCAGTGATGAATAAGCGTGTCCATCAGTAATTTCTCCGGAGCGAAGTTTGCTGATTAAAATTCAGGTATCCGTTTGTTTTAGATCTCTTTTCCTAAAAACAGAAATTACCCGGGTTCTTTGATCCCAATTAATGTAAAGACTCCCGGTCAAGAGGTCCAGGCTTTCGCTGTTAGAAAATATTGTTGCTCTGTTTTCATTTCCGAAGAATTGTTTTATAATGTTAGATCATTTAAAGCTGGAACCTGGAACCGATCGGTATCGGTATTGGCCATAAATAGCAAGCACTTAAACCTTAACCAGACTTTACACTGGAGAACAAAGAGAAATGTACCTTCGGATCGAGCAGATAAAAGAGGAGGGCCTGACCCTTGAATTTGAAGAGAAGCCCGAAGTCTTTCCGGAACTGTCTGAAATGATTAACCAGGGTGAATGCAATTTTATTGCCCCGATAAAGACTGCCTTGAGAGCGACCCGGATCGATGATATGATTGAAGTTAAGGGCGAGATCAATACATTCGTTCGCCTGCCCTGTGGACGTTGCCTGAAAGAATATGACACTGCTCTCAAATCCCGTTTTGATCTTACGTACACGCACCGGATTCCGGATGCACAAGAGGATGAGGAGCAGGCAGATATCGAAATTAGTGCCGCCGAGATGGGGCTTATTTACTTCGCAGGCGAAGAAATCAATCTACAAGATGGTATTCAGGAGCAGGTCATCATGGCGTTCCCAGTCAAGGCGCTTTGCCGGGAAAATTGCCAAGGCCTTTGCTCCAGCTGCGGCAATGATCTGAACCAAGGCGATTGCGGTTGCGATCGTCTGCCACCGGACGGCCGGTTCGCCGCTCTAAAAAACCTCAAACTGGACACCTGATATGGAACGCAAAACCACCCGTGCCAGGTCAGCATTGAAGCGGCCGGGAAAATTCTTGCTGCGAGTGCTGGTCGGCTTCAAGCGCAACCAGGGGCTCCTGCTTGCCGGGGCGGTCGCCTATTATACCCTGTTGTCCATTATACCGATGCTGGCCCTGATTCTGGTTGGTCTGTCGCATTTCATTGAAGAAGAGCAGATTTACAGCAGCATTCTGACAAACTTGAAGCTGGTGATTCCCCAGCATGCGGAAATGGTTGCCGGACAGGTGTGGGGATTTTTCGCACGGCGCCAACTGGTGGGGATTTTCGGAATTCTCTTTATGTTGTTTTTCAGTTCCATGGCCTTCACGGTGCTTGAAAACGCTATGGCCATCATATTCTCCCACCGGGCCCGCCGCCATCGGCGGCATTTTCTGATTTCGGCAATTATCCCCTATGCCTATATATTTTTAATGGGGCTGGGCTTGTTGCTGGTGACAGTTGTCGCCGGAGCGCTGGATGCTCTGGCAAATAAACATATTATTATATTCAGCCTCGATTTGAGTATGCAGCAGACTTCGCGGGTGGCGCTTTATTTTTCCGGCATGTTTGGCATGGTCGCGATGTTGACGTCCCTGTATCTGGTCATGCCGGTCGGGCGCATTTCAATCCGGTATGCCCTGACGGGCGGAATAACCGCCACCATTCTCTGGGAAATAATCCGCAATGGGTTGGTTTGGTATTATTCGAACATATCCCTGGTCAATGTCATTTATGGATCTCTTGCAACTGCGGTGGTTGCCTTGCTCAGTATTGAAATCGCTGTCATCATTCTGCTGCTGGGCGCCCAGGTCATATCGGAATTCGAACGCAGCAAAATTGAAGTCCCGCAGGCAGATCAAACAGGCTTTGACATTTAGGACCGGACGCCTTGGGGGCCGGGCGGCCGGCAAGCTTGATTGCCGGGAGGCATTCAAGGCGGCGACTGCCATTCCAAAACAGATTGTTGAATAGTCTATTCCGGTTTGACCGGGTTAGGAACGCGTGCTCAAATTTGGATATGCACTCCGGCACCAAGTAATTTCCCCGGCATTGGGCCTCACGGTTTACTCTCGGCAGCGGACTTTTTCTGCTTTTTATCCTCTTTATCGAGGCCCCAGCCCAGTGCATTGCGCACGACCGACCAGCGCGGAAGCTTTTCTTCCGCCCCGATCCCCATGATCCAGTAATCATATTTTCTTTGGAAACTGGGACTGTCTTTCACCAGGTAAATCCATTTGTTGATAATATCTGCCAGCACCCGGTCTCCTGCCGCGATGGGATAGGCCAGCGGAATCTTATGCGTTTCCGGTTTAACCACGACAGCATGGTATTCCGGGTAAAGCAGGGTCCAGGCTGATCCGCCCTCGGCAGTGGCCAGCATCGCGTCCAGATTCGGAATAGTCTTTTCAAAAAATTCGATGGGAGAATTCAGCATAACAATATCAGCGTTGGGGAACATTTGTTTGATCCCTTGCCTGAAATACCGCTCACGACCTGGAATTGCAATTATCAGGTTTCGCAGATTTCGGACCTTGTCAATAGTAGCAAAATCGTCCTTGCGATAATCCGCTACAATGAATGCGGCAGTCGTATCGAGGTATGGGTTCGAAAAAGTCATTTTTTCCAATCTGTCAGGCGTCATAGCGATGCCGGACATAACAATGTCATAGATTCCCGTTTTCAGCTGATCTGCGATGTCAACGTGCTCAATGGGTATAAAATCGATATTCCATTCAAAATCTTTAGCAAGTTTATGGGCCATATCGATATCGAATCCTACCAATTCGCCAACCGTATTGAAGTAAGAAAAGGGCATTCGTTTGGGATCGTAACCCACCCGAATCGTGCCGGTCTTTATAATCCTTTCTATGGGTGTCAGTTTTTGCAGCTCGGGGTCAACTTTTTTTTCGGGAATTTCACGGTACAACCGGTAAGGCGCCGGATTCTGCAGCAACTGCATATTTGCCACAATCGCATCCTTCGAGTATACGTTCTTGACAACCGCACTAAAATACAATCGGCTGCCCAAGATGATTGTAACTGTAAAGGCCAAACACGCCAGGGCACACAACAGTACTTTTTGCTTATTGATTTTCATCGTACCGGTCAAAGATGCTGTTGCAAGCATGGTGAAAACCAGCAAATTCATAGCAGCCAGCAGGGTGGAAGATCGGCCGTTGATAACCCCCGTGACCACATAAAGCTGATACATATCCGAAGGCAGCCGCATTAGATCCAGCATGAATGGCAAGGCCACATCCACCCCGCCGAAAAAACTGAGCAGTCCTGAAACAACAAATGTGCCATACTGGCCAAGATTAAGCGCACCGCCCGAGAACCAGACCGCAAACAGGACAAACAGCAGCATTATCAACTTGCCGATGTTCGGGAAATTGAAAGAAATCGGAATCAATACGTCAACATAGGTATCGGTTTTCTCGCGCTTCAGATCGTAATTTTCAAATATCTTTTTAGTGTTGTCCGTCAGAACGGTCAGCACCACGAACAGGTTTCCGGTGGTAAAGGCGGTCACTAGTGCATCTTTGGACATACCAACGATGTCGCGGTATTTGAAAGGGGTTACCGGAATCAGCAACAGCGGCAAAATGCCGAAGGTCAACAAAAGCACAGCCAGGTTAAAACTGATCAGATATACCTGCAGCCGCCCGATATAGTCAACGGTCATGGTCCCGGCGGCCGCGGCCGATATGGCAAACACACCGAACGGGGTAAGTTTGACAATGAGCCCGGTAATCTTGACCAGTGCTTGGGCTACGGTAGTCAGACCTTTAATGATTACTTCTTTATCCTGGATCCCCATCAGTGCCACACCGAGCAGAATGCTGAACATAACCACCGCCGGTACGACGTTATTGGCCATAGAATAAAAAGGGTTGGAGGGAATATATAGGCTCAGGAAATCAACCTTTGGCGGTGTTTCCACTAGTGATGTACTGAAAAAAGCCGATGATTCCCATGCCGGAAACGAAAGCGGTACCAACAAGATCATGGCAAAGGCGATGACCCAGAACAACAATAGCAGCAGTCCGCCTTTTTTGGCCAACTCCTTGGCCTGACCATAGGTTAATCCGCCGATGCCAGAAATCAATGAAACAAGGATATACGGCAAAATCGTCATCTGCAGCAGTTTGATAAACGCGTTGCCGGCCACCTGCAAAAAGGCAACTTCTTCCCCGAAGAGGATGCCGCAGACAATACCGAGAAACATCCCGATCAGGATGTTGGTCGACAGACTGAACCGAACTTTTTTCTTTTCTGTCATTTCTCCCCCAATGATAATTTTTTAAGTAGTTCAGCGCGTTCCGGGTTGCTTTTAAAGAAGGAAATAGTTCAGAATAACTTTGACCAGAAATGATTTATAGTGAAAAAAATAGGTCGGGTAGTATTGTAAGTCAAATAGTAATTTTATATTATGATAATTAAATATTTACTTTATAGAGCAGGATCATATATTTAATCATTAAATAGTGATTAAACGAAAACTTTTCCAATCGATTTGTTGGGTTGCGCCTGTTGAAAGAGAGACAAAATGAATTCCTTGGACTGGTTCATCATCATTGTCTACCTGTGTGCAATGATCGGGCTGAGTATATATCTGGCAAGAGGCCAATCAAATGAAGAAGATTATTTTGTCGGTGGACGCAAGCTTTCCTGGTGGGCGGTGGGTTTATCGACTATGGCGACCCAGACATCAGCCATCAGTTTCATTTCCATCCCGGCCTTTGTGGCGCTGAAAGAAGGCGGCGGGCTGACCTGGCTGCAGTATGAATTGGCCGTACCGCTGGCGATAATTCTGGTTATGGCCTTTTTGATTCCCTTTTTCCGTAAACTTGAACTGGTCAGCGTCTATGAGTACCTGGAGTGGCGTTTCGGTTCATCGGTGCGCTATCTGGTCAGCGGCATATTTCTCATCAGCCGGGGGCTGGCAACAGGGGTCGGGGTTTACGCCAGCGGAATTGTACTGGCGGTTTGCCTGGGGATTCCGCTGTGGCTGACCATTTTAATCATCGGTGTCGTGACGGTGATTTATGACACCATTGGCGGAATTACGGCTGTCGTGTACTCCGATGTGATTCAAATGGTGGTTTTGATTTGCGGGATCATTATCTGCATTATCTACGCTGCAGGGATTGTCGGTGGCCTGGAGGATGTGTGGACTTCTTTCCCTGAGGCCCGACGCATTGCCATCGATCCTTCAGCCGGCCTTAAAGACGCCGGAGGGTCCGTGCCATTCTGGGCCTTTTTATTGGGCGGCATCTTTCTTTATACGTCGTACTATGGCACCGACCAGAGCCAGGTTCAGCGGGAGTTGTCGGCCGCCACTACGGCCGACACCAAAAAATCACTGCTGCTCAATGGCTTTGCCCGTTTTCCTTTGACGGCCCTGTACGTCCTGCTCGGGATGGTGATGCTGGCGGTTTACCAACATTCCCCGGAATTAATCGAGCGGGTGCCTTATAACAAACCGGATTACCTGGTTCCGCAGTTTATCCTGCTTTATCTGCCCCAGGGAGTGCGGGCCCTGATCTTCGCATCACTGCTGTCGGCCGCCATGTCCAGCTTGGATTCCGCCTTAAATTCGCTTTCAGCATCCACCGTGCATGATTTTATCGTCCCCCGTTTGAAAACAAAGGACCGTCTGCTGTTGATCAGCAAGCTGACGACGATAAGCTGGGGCATCCTGATCACCGGCTTTGCATTTCTGGTGGGCAATATCTCTGAAACCGTCATCGAATCCATCAACAAAATCGGCTCGGCCTTTTTCGGCCCCATACTGGCAGCCTTTATTGTCGGGGTTTTATCCAAAAAAGCCTCTGCCAGGAGCATCACCGCCGGAATACCGGCCGGTGTCGGATTCAACCTGTTTTTATGGCTGGCCCTGCCGGGTGTTTACTGGATGTGGTGGAACATGACCGGATTTCTGATCGCCGCCGGTGTCTCTTACCTGGTCAGTTTGTTCGGCCCTGCCCCGCAATCAAAGGATATCTCTGAATATGTCATCAGAGGATCAAACCTGCTGAAAGTAGAACGGCGTTGGTGGCCTGCTTATCTTGTCTTGGTCCTCTACTTTTTCCTGCTGCTTACTCTGTTGCTATTGATTTAACCTTAACGTTGCATAAGTTGGTTTTCACACGGCGGTAATTGACCTCCGTTGAAGGATGGCAATTAAAGATGGTTTTTCGTACTCGTGCTCGTTCTCGTCCTCGTTCTCGCAATCGAAAAACCGCTTTGGAAGCAGGACAAGAAACGGATCGAGTACGAGTACGATGACGACATTATAGCGGACTGTGTCCTTCCGGCATCAAATCAACGCGGTCAAATGTGGATTGCCCTATTGGTGAATTTTAAAACCAACAGCAAAATCCCAGATCCGAAAAAAGCCTGTCCTGGAAATCCGCAATCGAATACCATTGACCCCGCCCGCAGAATTTGAGATAGATTACATTCTAGAAAAATTCGATAGAGGTGCATAGATTTGGTTCTGTTCCGGGTTCGATGGTTTCCGCTTTGTTTATCGGCTTTGATTATCTGTTTAGCATCAGGTGCATTGGCGGAAGATGACAAAACGGAAAACGATTCAGAACGGTACAGGTGGTTTCTGACCGCCTACGCCGGCGCTCACGCGCAGGATGACATCAACGACGTTGTCACCTTCCAACCTAAATTTGAAGACAACGCCTACGTTGGCGTGGTCGCCCTGGCAAGGGAGCTGTGGCACTATAAAAAATACCTCAGTTTTGAACTGGAGGGGCAGGTCGCCAAACACTTTAATAAAGACACGCACTGGGAATTCGTTGGTGTACTCATTGGACGCTGGCATTATTTCCCGTGGAATAAATACGTAGACACCAGCTTTGCAGTGGGTGACGGTTTGTCCTACTATACGGAAGTATCAGAGGTGGAAACGGAGGATGATGAAGATGCTCAGCGGTCGTTGAATTACCTGATGTTCGAAGTTGCCTTAGGTCTGCCTGAGTACCCCAAGTGGGATCTGGTTTTTCGCATCCACCATCGTTCAGCGGTATTTGGATTGTATGGCGCCGGTGGATCAAACTTTGTCTGTGGTGGAATTAAATTTGGTTTCTGATAATTAATCCGCTAATTAATCCGCTCTGAAAAATAGCATATTTGGGATTGTAAAATGTCACTATAAAACTGAAAGAAGTTGTTAAATCGAAGCGCCCGCGGATTAATTAATTTATGCTACGCATATTTTTTTATTTCTTTTTTTCAGGGCGGAGTAATTACCGAATATTTCTTTATCAATCGCCTGAATGAAGTACCATAGGACATAAATTCCCATTAATTTTTCAATGCCGGCTCTCAGAGCCTCAGGCGGATCCGGGTTACGCGATAGGATAAAAAATGGCGCGTTGGAAAAAAGTACTGATTACCGCAGCCTTGCTGATCGTTGTCCTGATAGTGGCGCTTTATGCGTTTCTATCCATCTATGATTTTAATAAATTCAAACCCATGATTGCCAAAGCCGTCAGGGATGCCACCGGTCGCGAACTGACAATTGCAGGCAATATTGATTTTGAGCTTGGCATCCGGCCGACCCTGGTTGTTGAAGATGTGAGCTTACAAAATGCCTCGTGGAGCTCAACACCGAATCTTGCGCGCGTCAAACGGCTGGAAGTTCAGGTTGCAGTTTTGCCGATAATCATGGGAAAATTTGATTTTGCCCACCTGGTTCTGGTTGAACCGGCTGTGATTGTCGAATTTGACAGTTCCGGAACCAATAACTTCGAATTTGATACGCTAAGCGACCCAACAGATGAATCGGCGATACCGCCTCCGCCGCTGATATTCAGCGATGTTCTGATTGAAAAAGGTCTGTTTACTTTTAAAGATCCACGATCGGATTTTAATTTTTCAGTCAGAATCGATCACCTCGAAGCAGAAATTCCCGGGTTTGATGAATCCCTGCAGTTGAATTTTGAAGGCGCCTTTGATGATAAATCCTTGACGCTCCAAGGCACTGTCGGACCGATTTGGGCCTGGGTCGAACCGGGGTATGCCTTGCCGGCCAACCTGACGGCAACAGCCGGCGGAACCAGCGCGACGATTAAGGGTGCACTTAGCGACGCCGTTAATTTTAAAGGCCTGGCTTTTGATATCACAGCCGAAGGGTCATCCGTAGCTGAAATCACCAGACTGGCCGGATTTTCAGACGTGCCTGAATTTGGCGCCTTTAAATTGTCGGCTAAAGTGAACGATTCCGCAGGCAGTCTGGCCGTCGAGAAACTGGATGTTAAGATCGGAAACCAGGAGCTTGCAGCCATAACCCTGAGCGGTAATATAAAAGATGCGCTTGCACTGCAGGGTATCAACCTCGATTTTAGCGTTCTGGGCCAGGATTCTGCCAATTTAACCCGGTTGGGCCTCCCGGCGCTTCCGGAACGGGGTGCCTTCCAGGTTAGCGCTCAGATTACGGACCCTGCGGCTAAAGTGTATGCCGTGAACAATCTAAAGATTGTCCTGGGTGATAATGAATTTGATGGCCAAATAGATTTAAACCTGGCAGAAAAGGTACCGTTTTTAACGGCCGGACTGATGTCGCAGCGGTTCAGATACGGACAGCTCAAACTGGATCTGAAAATGACAGATCCGTTAAAAAAACCGGCTATCGAGAAGATAGACCTCAAAATCGGCAATCCGGATCTGGCCAAAATTAACTTAAACGGCAAGGTTGACGATCTGATGGAACTGCAAGGGGTCAATATCAACTTTCAGGCCAGCGGCAAGGATCTGGCCAATTTAAAGCAGCTGACCGGTCAGCCGTTCCCGCTTCGCGGTTCCTTCAGTGCCTCCGGCAAGGTTCTCATCCCGGTCCACCAGAATCTCAAGATCCCCGATCTGAAAATTACCGTGGGAAAAAACAATATTACGGGAACGCTGAATCTAAATCTAAGAGGCGAAAAACCGCAGCTGGCGGCAAAATTGTCATTGCCGAAATTGGACCTGCCAAGTGTTCTCCTGCCGGAGCTTGCCAAGGAGGAGTGGGCCAAGGGCCTGGGACAGGTTCGACCCGTCAGGCTGGACGTCACGCTGGAAGGCTTTGCCCCGAAGATGGCCCTCAAAAAAGTGGAATTAACAGCCGGAACCTTAAAATCGGCCAAGTTGCGCCTGACCGGATCGATTCAAAACCTCGTGAACCTTCACGAAATCGATCTTAATTTCGACCTGCAGGGCAATGATGTGGCAAAAATCCAAGATATCACCGGCCAGGAATACTTTTTCGCCCCGGTGCCGGGTCAGGGAAAATATAGTATTTCCGGGAAAATTAGCAATTCGGTCCCGCTGGATATTAAGGTCAACGATTTTAAATGGGAAATGGCGGGTACCGAATTGTCCGGCTGGGTGAATATTAACCTGGCCGTCCAACCGCCGCGATACGAGGTGGACGTATCTGCCCCAAAATTCAATCTGAAACCGTTTCCGATTCCCAAGGAGGCCGCCTACGCCAACCTTAACAAAATAGAAGACCTGGGGCCGCTGAAAATCCACTCGAAAGTCATCGTCGAAGGCGATATCTTGTCCCTGACGCAATTAGAAATTCAAGCCGGCAACGAGCACCTGGCCTTGGTCGAGGTCAAAGGCTCAATCAAAAATCTGACCTCTCAAAGCGGCATCAATCTGACTTTTGATATCCGGGGAGAGGAAATTGCCAACCTTAAAAAAATTACCGGCAAACCCGTCCCCCTCAAGGGGGCCTATAGCATGTCCGGCAAGCTGACTGATCCCGCCCAAAAAAAATACAAACTCAGCGGCCTGAAGCTCAAGCTGGGAAAAAATAACATCAGCGGTTCACTCGATTTAAATTTAAGCGGCAACAAGATAGGGTTGGCAACCGATCTCGCAGCCCCAAAATTTACCCTGCAGCCGGTAACGCTCCCGGCCCTGGAAACACTTTCCCGTATTGAAGATCTCGGCCCGCTGAAGCTGGCATTTAAATTGGCCGGTGCCGGCAAAAAAATCGCACTCGACAACCTGGATTTTAAATTGGGCCGTAAAGATCTGGTCGAAGTTCTGCTCAATGGAACGATCAGTGATCTATCGGCGGTTCAGGGGCTGAAGCTGGAATTCACTGCCAAGGGCAGCGATCTGTCAAACTTTAAAAAACTGGGCGGACCGGAAATACCGCTTAAAGGAGCTTTTGACGTAACGGCCCAGTTTAGCGATCCGGCGCCAAAAGTCTACAAGATACCTTCTTTCAACGCGACTGTGGGGGAAAATAATCAAACCGGTTGGCTGGAGCTGGATTTAACCGCCAAACGACCATCTTTAAAGGGCGAACTGTCATCGGACAAATTAGACCTGCGTCCGCTTTTGGCAGAGGACACTGAAAAACCTATCCAAAAAACCCAACCCACCAAACCCGTCCCACAGGAAGATAAAAGAACCAGAGGCGATATTCAGACTTCGAAATCCGTTGTTCAGCACGCCAGGGTTTTTTCAGCCGCGCCGCTCCCATTGGAGGGGCTTCAGGCAATTGACGTCGATCTAAAATTTCGGAACAAACAGGTTTTGCTGCCCAGGCTGGCACTCGATGAAGTAATATTGGATGTCCTGCTCCAATACGGCGATCTGGCGATCAAGCCGTTTAATTTTTCAATTGGCGGCGGCAAAGCCGACGTCCAGTTCGCCCTGCGCTCACAGGAAAAACCTGCCGCCCTGACAACGAACCTGAATATTAATCAACTGGAAATAGGTCCAATGCTCGATAAGCTGGGATATGAGCGCAGTGTCGAAGGCAATCTGGATGCGGCGTTTAATTTGGACAGCACGGGCGACTCGATTGCCGCCTTGATGGCTGCGCTTAACGGCAACACCCGTATCGCCATGAGCAACGGGAAAGCAGCCAGCGAATACCTTGACCTGCTCGCAAAGTATCTTGGCAGCGGCATCCTGCAAATGATCAATCCGTTTCAGGAAAAAAGAGAATACACCCCGGTGAATTGCTTCGTCAATACTGTAGAAATCAAGGACGGTCTGGCAGATGTCAAGATATTGCTGGATACCGACCGCACCAGCATTATCGGCGCCGGTGATGTGGACTTGAAGACCGAGCGCCTGAACCTGGGCATCAAGCCCACGCCCAAAAAAGGAGCTTTGCCCGCCAATATCAGCTTCAGCTTCAAGGAATTGTCCAATCCGTTTCGCCTGGGCGGCACCCTGGCCCAGCCCGCACTTGCCATCGATCCCGGCCGCACCGCTTTTGTGATCGGTAAAATGGCTGGTGCCCTGGCGTTGGGTCCGATCGGCATTGCCGCTTTTTTTGCGGATATCTCCGTGGGCAAAAAAGATCCCTGTGCCATCGCCCTGGAGGCAATTGCACGGAAAGAAAAAGATTCTTCAAAAGAAACCAATGCCACCAATGAAAAGAAAAAAGAGAAGAAATCGGGCGGATTTTTTAAAAGGCTGTTCGGGAAATGATGGGTCGAGGCTTAGACAATTAGTCTTTGGATAGGCTTCATTAGCAAGCTAAGCAGTTTCCCATTACACTGCCGGAGTAAGGGAGTGTTGGCATGCTGGAGTAATCCTAAAACCTGCAATTTAGAATATGCCAACACTCTGAGTCTTATATAACTAATCCTGTGTTATTTTAACCAGAATGTTTTTACGTAGCACCTTACCGTTATCCAATACGGCTAGGCTTAGCCCATTTTCACCTGCCGGAATGACACCGTTGGTAAATCCTGCCTCGGGTGTGGTCGCTTTCATTCTCACTCCCTCTTCTTTCCATCCGATTAGTTTTATTGGAAATATGACGAGAGTTTCTTTTTGGCCCGGGCCAGTTGGAATATCCGGCTCCTCCTTGAGACCTCTCAACTGTTCAAAGGTTAGACCCTCCCATCCGAATAGCCCGTATCTTTTTTTATTTTGCAGATAATACGATTTGGACCAGACCACAATAAGATTGTTGCTCGATTGGTTGGTAAACTCTAAACGAAACCGATTGTAATAGCTGTAACCTTCAGCACGCAGTGGCTCTAACTTGACCTCAAACGCGGAAGTACTGACCGTTTGCATCGGCGGGACACTATTGTAGACTTGTTCCTTGGCACACCCGATGATAACCAGCGAAATCAATGCGACACCCCAGAGGATATTTTTGTACATACCTGTACCTCCTAAATTTTTAAGGTCTTCAAGTCAGTCGGTCATAAGAATTTGAACAATTGTAATTTTGTTCTAAATTAAGTCAGGCTTTTAATGAAGTCAACAACTTCCTTGTTGATTCATCCCCGGCTAGAGATTATATTGATATTCATTCTACTTTTTCATTGAGAAGGAATCAATCTTAAGGAGCGTTTTGATGGACCCACTTTGGATACTGGCCGCATTTATCCTGGGTTTTGCAGCGTACCGCGTGGGATTGCCGCCGCTGGTAGGCTATTTGATTGCCGGTTTTGCACTTCAGTCGTTTGGCGTTAGCGGTGGTGAAACGCTGGATCGAATAGCGGATCTGGGAGTCATGCTGTTGTTGTTCACCATTGGCCTCAAGTTAAAAATTCGCAGTTTATTAAGGCCGGAAATCTGGGCCGGTGCTTCGATCCATATGATCATCACGATCATTATATTCGGCAGCGGAATATTTGTTCTGTCCGTTCTGGGATGGTCGGGGTTTAATGCCCTGGATTTCAAACTCTGCATATTGCTGGCTTTTGCACTGAGTTTTTCCAGTACGGTATTTGCCGTCAAAGTCCTGGAGGACAAAGGCGAGATGTCTTCCCTGCATGGGCGTGTTTCGATTGGGGTCCTGATCATGCAGGATATCTTCGCTGTTTTGTTTCTAACCTTCTCGACCGGAAAAATCCCTTCCCCCTGGGCCATTGCCTTGATTGCGGGTCTTCTGATGATAAGGCCCCTGCTCTTTGCCGTCTTGAGCCGGGTCGGCCATCGGGAACTGCTTCTGCTTTTCAGTGTATTCCTGGCACTGGGTTTAGGCGCAGCAGGTTTTGAATTTGTTGGATTGAAACCTGATCTGGGGGCTCTAGTGCTAGGTGTTCTGGTTGCCGGACATCCCAAAACCGGTGAGATGTCCAATATACTGCTAAGCTTTAAGGACTTATTTCTGGTCGGCTTTTTCCTCAGCATCGGATTATCCGGTGCCCCAACCCTGCAAGCACTCGGCATTGCCGGCTTCCTGGCCATTGCAGTTGCCTTTAAAATCGTATTATTCTTTTTTCTGTTTACACGATTTAAATTGCGGGCCCGTACGTCTCTGCTGACTTCATTCAGCCTGGCCAACTACAGCGAATTTGGCCTGCTGGTCGGTTCAATCGGTGTCAAAAACGGCTGGATCGGCCATGAGTGGCTGACAATCATCGCCATTGCGCTGTCCATATCGTTTATTCTGGCATCACCCTTAAATGCAGCCGCCCATTCCATTTTTGATCGTTGGGCGGAGCGACTACGAGCCTTTCAATCCAAAACGCGCCATCCGGAGGACCAGCCGCTTGATCCGGGCGATGCTCAAATTGCAGTATTCGGTATGGGTCGTGTGGGCACGGCCGCTTATGAAGAAATGCGTGCCCGCCAGGGTGATATCGTCATCGGTGTCGATTTCGACGCGGACGTCGTAAAAAACCATCAGGCGGCAGGACGGAATGTTATTTTAGGTGATGCGACGGATATCGATTTCTGGGCCAGAGTTCGAATGGGACGGAATGAAAAGCTCCGCCTGGTCATGCTTGCCATGTCGAAGCATGCGGCCAACATGCAGGCGGTAAAAGAACTATCTGTAAATAATTTTGATGGTATCATTGCAGCCACCGCCCAATTCGATGATCAGGTCGAAGAATTGAAGGAGGCAGGCGTTCAGGGAGCGTTCAATTTTTACGCCGAGGCAGGATATGGCTTTGCCGAGCATGTCTGCCAGGCTTTAGATGATAAGGGGAGACGTCAATCAGAGCCTGATGAAACCTGAGTTATGACAGGGGACGGATGACAGCGAACTTCATGGCCCTGATCATCTCAAAAATCTAATTTTGTCCCATGATATCCGGGCAGTACCAGCGAAGTGTATTCAATCGGGACGATCTCAACCAGGAGCAGAAATATGCAAAATATAAATCACCCACCAAATTTTATCTATTTTCTACTGTTGATCTTTTTTGCCGGCATCCTGAATCCGGTCGTCAGTTCTGCCGGTGAGATCCAACTTTCCGCCGGTCAAACCGTGTATGTCCCAATTTACTCGCACATTTACAGCGGTGTCAAGGCCCGCCCCTTTGACCTGGCGGCAACTCTCAGTATCCGCAATACCAATCTCAAATCTTCGATTAGCATAGGTTCCGTTAAATACTATGATTCCGAAGGCAAACTGGTTAAGGACTATCTGGCAGCACCCATCAGCTTAAATGCGCTGGCCTCGACACGCTACATCATTGTTGAGGATGATAAAGCCGGCGGATCCGGCGCCAATTTTATTGTCATCTGGCAATCTGTTCAACCAGTGAACCCGCCCATCATAGAAGGCGTAATGATCGGCACCCACAGCGGACAGGGAATTTCCTTTGTTTCGCGGGGACAGGTTATAAGGGATGACAGATGATAGAAGTTGGACGTCGGAATGCGGCCTGCGACGAGCTCTTTAATACCTTCCCCAATGTTTACTGGAATTTTTCCATAACCATCTGCCTTAATTCCCGATATAGTTCATATGCTTTCATTCCCCTTGGATTTCCCAACGAGGCTTCGGTGTCAACCCGCAGGAGTTCAAGAAGCAACGGGAAACGCTCATCCGCCACAAAGCGTTTTTTCGATTTTTTGATAAGGTTTCACTAGATGCTGTAATCCGGTTTTGCTATATTTTGAAATTTGAAACACTCAATTTAGCAGAGAGTTATTTCAGATCATACACCATTATTTTTAAAATTGTTGGATTATTTAAGATCTTGTATTGCAATCGGCTCCAATCGATTAAAATCTAATTGACCATAGTTGTTGACCATGGTAAACTGCAGCCAAATGAGCTCAATAAAGGGTCTAAGATGCTTGAAACAATACCAATATCAAAATTCAAAGCCACCTGTCTTCGATTGCTCGGAAACGTAAAAAAGACGGGGAAACCAATACTGATCACTCGCAAAGGGGAGCCAATCGCACTGGTGACACCGCCACCTCCTCCTCCCAAGCTGGAAAACTGGTTGGGTTGCATGGCAGGAACGGTTAAAATAACCGGTGATATTATAGCGCCTGTTATTGACGATGAGGAATGGGAGGCTTTAAAGGATTGAAACTACTTCTCGATACCCATATTATTCTCTGGAGTGTGGCCGAACCGGATAAACTATTGCCTGAAGTTGTCAAAGAACTGGAAAGCAAATCCAATGAACTGTGGTATTCTCCGATAAGCGTGTGGGAAATTCACTTGTTGGCCGAGAAGGGCCATATCTCTGTGGGGTCGGATATTGACAATTCAATACGAAGTATTTTTCAGCGGGTTCCTTTCACTGAAGCCCCCATCAACCTGGAGGTAGCAATTGAAAGCCGTCAAGTAAATTTGCCCCACCAGGATCCTGCCGACCGCTTTCTGGCAGCAACTGCCACCGTCTATGATCTGACTTTCGTCACCGCTGATAAAAGAATCATTGGGGCTGAAGGCATTCCAATTTTACCAGCCGGATGAAATTAGCGCTAGTTGGAATCCGGATAATGAAAGCCGGAGTGAATGCCGCAAATTCGGAGCGTCAATAGCTGATACCTGTAACTGATTTACTACGCAAAGGAGCAAATGCCATGCCATCATCTATTCCCATTGTATGCCCTTACTGTGGGGTGGGCTGCAATCTCGAACTGACGCTCGATGAAAACGGCCGGCCGGCCAAGAGCAGTGCTACCGGACGCAATCCCGAATTGAACGCCAAATACGCCTGTGTCAAAGGCTTTACCGTCCACGAGCTTTTGAATCATCCCGAACGGCTGACCCAGCCTTATATCCGTAAAGCAGACAAACTGGAATTGGTTTCCTGGGAAAATGCCATTGCCGCCGCCTCGCGGGCCTTGATGGTGACGATCAACAAATACGGTCCGCAAAGTGTCGGTCTGCTTTGCAGCGGAAAAATTCTCAATGAAGAAGCCTACCTTTCCCAGAAGTTCCAGCGCGCTGTTATCGGCAACAACCATATCGACAACTGTGCCAGGCTGTGCCACGGCCCCTCTGAAGCAGCCCTGAGGCAGCAATTGGGGTACGGTGCCGTCAGCACCTTCCTGGAGGACTACGATGCTACCGATACGGTGTTCGTGGTCGGAGCCCATACGACCTTTACCCATCCGGTAATCTGGCTGAGCATCAAAAAGCGCGCCAAAAAAGGCGGTTTGAACCTGATTTTGGCCGATCCGCGGGAAACGGATCTCGTAAAAAATGCGGCAGTTCACCTGAAGGTCAAACCCGGTACGGACATTTTCTGGATCAAGGCCCTGGGTAAATTGATCATCGACAACGGCTGGCATGATCAGGAGTTCTGTGAAAAGCAGACCATCGGCTTTAAGGCAGTCTGCGAAACGGTCGCAGATTTTGATATCGATCTGGCCTGCCGGCGCGCCGGCGTCACCCGTGAAGAACTGGAAAAAGTGGCCGAGTTGATTCATAACAAACGGACCATATTCATCTGGGGCATGGGACTGACCCAGCATGCCCACGGCACGGATAATGTTACAGCGCTGGTGAACCTGGCGCTGCTGACCGGAAATATCGGCAAACCCGGCTGCGGTTTGGCTCCGTTGCGGGGACAGAACAATGTTCAGGGTGCCGGCGATATGGGTGCCTTGCCAAATTTATTGGCCGGTCACATGGAGGTAGACGACCAAGCCGCCCGGATTCATGTCGGTGCCATCTGGGGCGCTGAAGTTCCTTCCAGCCGGGGTCTGGCCGCACCTGAAATGATCCACGATATTGCTTCCCGTAAAATCAGGGCGCTCTATGTGATCGGCGAAAACCCGGCCGTATCCGAGCCCCAGTCCAATTTTGTGACCTGGATGCTTCAAAAACTTGATCTGCTGATCGTGCAGGATATCTTCCCCAGTGAAACATCAAAGTACGCACATATAGTTCTGCCGGCCGTAACGGTCGGTGAAAAAGACGGCACCTTCACCAACGCCGCACGGCGCGTTCAGTACACGGCAGCCGGTATTAAGCCTCCGGGTGAGGCCAAACCGGACTGGCAGATTCTTCAGCAACTGGCCAATGCCATGGGGGCCAATTGGCAGTATACATCAAGCGCTGACATCTGGCAGGAGATCCGTAGCGCGGCGCCGGTATTCAGTGGCATCAGTCACGGTCGCCTAAAAGAATCCAATGGAATTTTTTGGCCCTGCTATGATGAATCCCACCCGGGAACACCCCGCCTGTATGAGGATGGGTTCGGCTTCCGTGATCGTCGCGCAAGGTTTTTGCCGGTTGATTTACCCGAGACGCTCATGGAACCCACCGAACAATACCCCTATATACTGATCACCGGACGCCTGCTGGAGCATTTCAATACCGGTGAAATGTCGCGACGATCTAAAAAACTTGCCAGGCTGAGACCGGCATCCTATCTGGATATGAACCCTCAGGACGCCGCAGAGGCCGGCCTAACCGAAAATGATACCATACGCATGACCAGCCCCCACGGGACGGTGCTGTTGCCGCTGAAGCTGGATGCCAGGATGCAAAGCGGATATCTGTTCGCACCGATACACTATAGTGAGCCAAACTTCAATTCCCTGATGAGTGCCGTACCGATCGATCCCAAAGCAAGAATGCCGGCCTTAAAGGTGGTGCCGGTGAAGGTGGAATCGAGTATTCACGCCCCTAATTACACCGCCCTGTAAATTGGCTTCCGCCAAAATTGTTATTGCAATCTCCAACGTATTGAATTAATGAATGAACAGATTTAAAGGTGATTTGACAGTTTGCGTTCAGCGGGCTTTAGGTCAGATTTTAGTAAAAAAAAATTCAAATCATCGAAGCTTTTAATTAAGGCGCAAGTTTTTCCGGCCAGATCGGTTCGATTGAGCTCAGGCTTTTATTTACCAACCAATTATGCTTTAAGGAGTGAGACATGCTGACAACCGCTATCATTAAACGTCTTTCATTTGTGGGGTTGGATCGAATCCTGACCGGATCCATTGCATCCGCAACATTCGGACTGCTCATCGTGTCGCTTGTGATCAGCGGCTGCGCCATGGTGGGGCCGGATTACGTTAAACCTGAGGCACCGGAACCTGAACAATGGCTGGCTTCGAATGAACCGGAATTTAAAACCCAGGAAACAAACTTTAGCGACTGGTGGACCGTATTCAATGATCCGGTTCTCAATGACCTGATTGAAGCCGCCTATCAGCAAAATCTGCCGCTGCAAATTGCCGGACTGCGTATCTATGAAGCCCGGGCGCAACTGGGAATCGCCTTTGGATTTCAATACCCCCAGACTCAACAGGGCCTGGGGTCGGGGTCCCTCAACCAGGTCAGCAAAAATGCGCCCAACGTCGCCGCCGCCGATAGATACTTTACAGCTTTCGATATTGGCTTGGATGCCGCCTGGGAGATGGATGTCTGGGGCAAGTTCCGCCGCGCGGTGCAAACCGGCGTGGCCAACCTCGAGGCGTCCATCGCCGATTACGACGATGTTCTGGTATCACTGACCTCGGAAGTGGCGCGCACGTTTATCCAGCTGCGCACATCCGAGGAGCGCCTGGAAGTTGCCCGCGAAAATGTCAAGCTCCAGAAAAGATCACTGGAAATCGCCGAGGTCCGATTCAAGGCCGGCGCGGTCACCGAACTTGACGTGACCCAGGCCAGATCGCTATTGAAAAGCACCGAAGCAACGATTCCCGGTTTTCAAACCGATGTTCGCCAGGCCCAAAACGCCCTGGCCATTTTGCTGGGCAAGCTGCCCGGAGAAATCGATGCCATGCTGGGTGGTCCCGGTCTGATACCGGAGATCCCGGCAGAGGTGGCAGTCGGTATTCCAACGGAGTTACTGCGCCGAAGACCGGATATCCGCTTTGCCGAGCGGCAGCTGGCCGCTCAAAGTGCCCAGATCGGGTTTGCCAAAGCGGACCTGTTCCCGCATTTTTCGTTGTTCGGCACGCTCGGCTTTGAAACCGGCGACTATACGGATAGCCGTTCGAATAATTCCAAAGCCCGCGATCTGTTTGATAAAGACAGTATGTATTATTCCGCCGGGGCCGGCTTCAACTGGGACATCTTCAATTACGGCAGGATTACCAACAATGTGCGGGTGGCAGACGCCCGGTTCCAGGAACTGGCAGTCAACTATGAGGACACGGTCATTCGAGCCGCCCAGGAAGTCGAGGACGCCATGGTCGGTTTTCAACAATCGCACGATGCTGTTTTTTTCCTGGCGGACGCCGTCAAGGCTTCCAAACGTTCCGTGGAGTTATCCATGATCCAGTACCGGGAGGGACTGGTGGACTACCAGCGGGTGCTGGACACCCAGCGGTTTTTAACCGAACAGCAGGATGACCTGGTGTTTACCGCCGGATCCGTGGGGTTGAACCTGGTTGCCATGTACCGGGCCCTGGGTGGGGGCTGGCAAATCCGTGGGGGCAACGACTTTATTCCGACAAGCCTCAAAAAAGAGATGGAGAACCGGACCAACTGGGGTAATATTCTGTCTCCGAAAAAAACGGAATACCCGCCGTCGCAGGACGTCAAATCAATCTTTCATAAACCGGATTGGTAAGGCGGGGTGCGAGTTACGGGATACGAGTTGCGGGATAATAGTGCAGACCGCACGGCGCACCGAACATAGCGCGAAGGGCATCAAAAATATTAACGATATCGACTATCCGGACGGATAGCGGAGAACAACTAACAGGATGTCTGTCATGACCCAGGAATTCGATCCCCGGAAAAGCTACCTGGCTGTCAAAGCCAATGAGAAGATGATTGCTTATGTCAGCTTTGTTTTCCAGCTTGAGGAAGATGGCAAGAGTAAGGAAGGCGTGGTTAAAATATCATCCCTGCATCGTCCCTACGGTGGTGGGTATCTGACGCTCACATTTATGGTAGATAAAGGCCCGGAGGACGCACCTAAAAACGTATTGGAGATGATCTGCGATAACATCACAGAGGAATCGCTCAGGCCTCAGCTGGGTGGAGAATTCGAAAGAATGGTTAGGGTCGATCTGGATATGCTGGAGGAAACCAAGGGCTGGTATGTTGAGGAACTAAATGTATATTTCCGCACCATTGCAGAGCGGGAGAAAGTAATGGTCGAGGAAAAATTGCTGCCGGCTCTGGAATGTATTCTGCCGTGTAAATTCGAACCCGTGGAATGGTGGCCGGAAGGACGAAAAACCGAGCCACCGTCTGGCGGAGAGATCGATGCGCATCTTTCATTAAAGGGATTGTTTAAAAAATGGTTTGGGTCGGGATAGTGTTAAGCTCATAGCTGATCGCGCATCGTGACATGATATTTTCCTTATAATTAGCTGCTTTGAGCTTTGAGCCATTAAGGAGAATTCGATAAACCAGCAGCTCCGGCTTGGGCTCTGTATAAATACTGAAAGATATTTAAATTATACTCCACAGGAGGCAAGATGCCGCTAAAAGTAAAATCGACAACCAGAGGAGCGGGTGTTTTCATCCTATCGCCCATCGGATCCATTGATGCACATACCCATTCTATTCTGCAAGAAACGGTAGATGATATCCTGGCGCAACAACCGGACGTCATTATTTTCGATATGGAATTTGCTGATTATATAAGCAGCACCGGCATCCGGGTACTGCTGAAAACCAAAAAGGCGCTGAAAGAAACAGATGGCCGGATGGTTTTCATGAACCTGCAACCCCAAATTCAAAAAGTCTTTGATATCCTCAAAGCCATTCCCTCGCTTAAAGTTTTTACAAGTATTGAAGAACTGGACAAATACCTGGACGTCATGCAGCAAGCAGCCCGGAAGCAAAATAATTAACTTTTTGTTGATCGCAATGAAACCGGATTTATTCAGTTTTCAACCACTCCTCTGCGGAAAATTATTGTCATTGACAATTCGATAGCGGTCGTTAGGTTTTTTATAGTAGCCTAATTCCGGAGGACCCAACCTTAGATGGCCGACAATAAAAAAATCCCTGCTGCAAAGAAAGCTTCAGCTAAATCCGGTAAAATCGGTTCCGGCCGACCGCCCAAAGAAATCCTGCGTGTCAAGATCACAGGAGTCTGGAAAATCGGCACGAAAAATCCCTCGGCCAGCCAGGTTCAAAATAAGATTGAGTCACTTGGCAGCATCCGGCGGGTTGGATTTTTTACTGAAAATTTGACCGACTGGGACAGCAGCTTGTTGACCTTTTTGATAAAAATAAGCGATTACTGCACCAATAATAATCTTGCTTTTGATAAGGATGGATTGCCAGAGGGCGTCCAAAAACTCATTGCCCTTGCCACTGCCGTTCCGGAAAGAAAGGGTGCTCGCAAAGAATCGACCCGTGAATCCTTTTTTAACCGCGTCGGGGAATCAACACTGGGACTTTGGCAATCCACGATAGAAATCCTGTCATTTATCGGGGAGGCATTCATTGCATTTTTAAGGTTTCTGGTGGGCAAGGCCAGTTTCCGTGCGAGTGATCTCGGTTTGTTCATCCAGCAGTGCGGCGCCAACGCGCTTCCGATTGTCTCCTTGATCAGTTTCCTGGTCGGCCTGATCCTGGCGTTTGTCGGTGCCGTCCAACTGGCCATGTTCGGCGCCCAGATCTACGTGGCCGACCTGGTGGGAATTGCCATGCTACGTGTTATGGGGGCCATCATGGCCGGGATTGTAATGTCCGGCCGCACCGGGGCGGCGTTTGCCGCCCAGCTTGGCACGATGCAGGTTAACGAAGAGATCGATGCCTTGAAAACCATGGGCGTTTCTCCCATGGAATTTCTGGTGCTGCCACGCATGCTGGCCCTGGTCGTGATGATGCCGCTGCTGTGCATCTATGCGGACCTGATGGGTATTCTCGGCGGTTTGGTCGTCGGCGTGGGCATGCTCGATATCAGCATTACCCAATATCTAGTTCAGACAAAGGGTGCCCTGAACTTAAAACACTTTTTTATCGGCATTTTTCAAGCCGGTGTGTTCGGTGTACTGGTGGCCCTGGCCGGTTGCCTGCGGGGGATACAGTGCGGCCGCAGTGCATCAGCGGTGGGAGATGCGACAACCTCGGCCGTCGTTACGTCGATTGTCGCGATCATTGTGGCAACCGCCATCGTGACGGTGGGCTGCAATGTGTTGGGGATTTAAACGCCAATGAGCTAAAATGACTAAATTAAGCTAAATTGAGCTAAAATTTATATCGACAGAATTCCTTAATTTTAGTCACTTTAAATTTTAGGCAGTTGATCGTTACAAAACGATAATAGCGATGCCAGAGAATGAGAAAAATAAGAAAGCGCATATTACAGTAAAAGACCTCACCATGGCCTTCGGCAGCTTCGTGGTCCAACGAGATCTTAACTTTACGATCAACCGTAGCGATATTTTTATTATCATGGGCGGCAGCGGGTGCGGCAAAAGTACCCTTTTGCGGCATATGATCGGATTGATAGCGCCGGTCAAAGGACAAATTTTTTACGACGATGTCAGCTTCTGGGAGGTGGAACCTGACCAGCGCGACCGTATTATCAGAAAAGTCGGCATTCTCTACCAGAGCGGCGCCTTGTGGAGTTCCATGACACTGGCTGAAAACATTGCGTTGCCGCTGCAGCAATATACGGATTTAAACCCGGGTCAAATTCGCGAAATCATAGCGCTGAAACTGGCGCTGGTTGGTTTGGCAGGTTTCGACGAATACTATCCATCCGAAATCAGCGGCGGCATGCAGAAACGCGCCGGTCTGGCCCGGGCCATGGCAATGGATCCCGAAATATTATTTTTTGACGAGCCTTCGGCCGGTTTGGATCCGATCAGCGCCCGACTGCTGGATGACTTAATTCTTGAACTGCGCGAAAGCCTCGGATCCACCGTGGTTATCGTCACCCACGAACTGGCCAGTATTTTCGCAATCGGAAATAATTCAGTGTTTCTCGATCCGGAACAAAAAACCATGATCTCCCAGGGCGATCCGAATAAATTGCTGGCAGAGTCAACAAATCCGACAGTGCACAGGTTTTTGACGAGAGGAGCAGGATAAGACGAAGTCGGAAGCGGGAATGCGGAGGTCGGAATTTTTCGATTGCGGATTTGAGATTTCGGATTGCGAATTATAAATTACAAACAGGGTGTTTTGAAATATGCACCCCTTTTTGGCCTGACACCTGAACACTGACACCTGAAACCTTCCTCCAACGGATTACCGGAAGATCTCAGTTTCGGGCACAGCATCAGGAAAGCAAAGAATCTCCAAACTGGACGAAAATAACTCATGAGCAAACAAGCCAATAAAACCCTCATCGGTGTATTCGTAGTTGTGGCAATTGCCATGCTGGTGGCCGCGGTTCTCATTTTCGGCTCCGGTAAATTTTTCAAGGAAAAGCATGTATATGTTGCCTATTTTGACGGTTCGGTCAAAGGTCTCAGGGTCGGGGCACCGGTCGTGTTCAGAGGTGTTCGGATCGGGGAAGTGAATGACATTGCCCTGCATTATTATCGCCAGGAATTTGAATTTAAAATCCCCGTTATGATAACCCTTTATCCGGACAAAATAGTTGGAATCGGTATGGATGTTGATCCGGATGAAGAAGATTATGAATGGAAACAGTTATTGGATGACGGGTTTAGAGCGACACTTGAAATGCAAAGCATCGTCACCGGTCAACTTCTAATCGGGCTGGATTTTCACAAAGACGCCCCTCTCAAACTTCAAGGCCTGGAAGAGTTAAAGTTGGGTCCACAAGTCAGAGAAATCCCGACCATCAAGTCCGGTCTTCAGCTCCTTGGCAAAAAAATCGAACAGCTTCCCCTAGACGAGATCGCCGCCGACTTGCGGTCGTCATTGCGTGGCCTTAACGATTTTGTCAATTCTCCAGAATTTGGTAAAAGTCTTCACTATTTCAAACAAACGATGCGGGAAGCTCGCAACCTCATTATTAATGTAAATAAAGGCGTTGACCCGCTGTTTGCCCAGCTGGATCAAACTCTGTTGGATGCCCAAAAACTGCTGCGGGACGTCGACGGCCAGATCGATCCGCTGGCGACCAGCTTAAAAGGCACCTCGGATGACGCAGGCAAGCTTTTGAGGAACGTCAACAAACGAATCGGGCCGCTTCAAGCCGATCTGAATAAGACCACCGCCAGGTTGCGATCAGCATTCGAATCGGCTGAATCCGCCCTTGACGAAATAGACACCATGGTCGATGATGAATCCGATCTTCGCTATTATATCGACATCTTTTTGCGAGAATTGACGCTGGCAGCCCGGTCTATCCGGGCTCTGGCCGACTACCTCGAACGAAATCCCGATGCCTTGCTGCGAGGAAAAGTAAGTAAAGCCAATCAAAAGGAAGGTAAATAATGCGCATTGAACATTTCCGACATTTGGGGATCCTTCTCGTTGCCTTAGGACTGGTCATAGGGAGCTGCTCGCCATTTGGAGCCGGAACACAGCGGGACACGAAATACTATGTCCTGAGTTCCATGCAAAGCGAAGCGACACCTGTCCAGCCGCTGGCGGAGTTATCGGATATCGGCATCGGGGTCGCCCATTAAAGGGCTTGTCAAGAGAAAAAACACCCCCCTGCAAGAAAAAAAACATACTTTTTTTCTTTGACACTTCAGTTGTTATCGTCTCGG
>CACVKW010000415.1 GCA_902749685.1 Olavius sp. associated proteobacterium Delta 1
ATAACGTTTTAGGGATATGCGGAATTGGGGGTAAACAGCGGTGGCGTTGGAGAAAAGATGATCTTCCGATATGCCACCGAATTGTGACTATCCTAAGAAA
>CACVKW010000416.1 GCA_902749685.1 Olavius sp. associated proteobacterium Delta 1
GAATTTGGATCGAAAGTCTATGATCCGTGCTCTGGGGTACGACTTTAACTGGTTGGTGGATCGAGTGCTCGGTTTATTCGGTCTTAGTTTCAATGAGTTGTTGACTGGCGGAAAGCAACGAAGAATGGTACAGGCCCGGAGCGTGCTATGTTATTGGGGGACGCGAGAACTAGGGATGAGCGCGGTCTCGATATCGAAAAAACTGAACATC
>CACVKW010000417.1 GCA_902749685.1 Olavius sp. associated proteobacterium Delta 1
ATCTAACAGGACACTATCGGTGAATTTCAACGACATCCAGTATCCAGAAACCAGAATCCAGGATCAGTCAATACTTTCAATGGTCTTCATTGCAGCGGCTAAGTTGGATTTCAAAATTTTA
>CACVKW010000418.1 GCA_902749685.1 Olavius sp. associated proteobacterium Delta 1
CGTTGAGAGCGTATTAAAAGCCGCCCAGGAGAATTTGGATCGAAAGACTATGAACCGTGCTCTGGGGTATGACTTTGACTGGTTGGTGAGTCGAGTGCTCGGTTTATTCGGTCTTACTTTCAACGAGTTATTGACGGGTGGCAAGCAACGAAGAATGGTACAGGCTCGGAGCGTGCTATGTTATTGGGGGATGCGAGAACTAGGGATAAGCGCGGTCTCGATATCGAAAAAACTGAACATCGCCTCCTCGACGGCGAGCGAGTCCGCGATGAAAGGACGGCAAATCGTCGAGGAGCACGCTTTGAAGCTTATGGAAGAGGACAAATCCGAGGAACGTCCCTTAAACCCTCAAGCTTGCGAACGGCGACCTTGACCAGCTATCGAAACATACAGAGGATGCAATTCAGGACTTTAGAGACGTTGTAAGCATTGCTGAGTACCCGCGATACACAGCGGAAATCGGTTTTGAAAAAGTTTCTAAAAAGATTGTTAGAGCAGTAATTGATGATGATTGGAGACAGTATCGTGAATGGCTTGAAAAAGACTGATTATAACAATTATGCGGCCTGCGCCGAACAAATCATTTGAGAGGGCGCGGCAAAGGCTGAGGCTTTTTTCAGCGGCATTGGCAACCACAATTTTCGGGCTTTATTATCTTTCCGCGGTGTTCATTTCCCGCCCCCTCAATTCAACCGTTATGTGATGATGCTAAAAACTGAGAGTCCAACCTTTGTGACCCTTATCCTTTTTATCGTTCACATGGTGACACTTGAATACCAGATATCACCAGTTGATTGGAGAGAGCCAGCCAAGCCGGACTAATTAGCACCTATAGTCAGACTTTATTGAAAGGAGAATACAAATATGAAATCTTCCCTTTGCAAAGTTATGCTTTTTGGTTTTGTGATTTGCATGCTAAGTCCCTGGCTATGCCTATTGAACGAAGCACTTGCCGGTGCCCCCCTTAAACTCTACTATGAAGAGAATGCCCAAGTTGAATTAATCAATCCTGAAGGCTCAAGGGTACTGATAGATGTCTATGATCCCGGTGTATTATCTAGTCCGCCTACTGCAAAGGATGTGTTACTCACAACCCACAATCATGGCGATCATCGTCGTATTGATTTGGTCGGTTCCTTTCCGGGAAAACAACTCGATGTAAAAATGGGTGAAATAAAGCTTAAGGATGTAACTATTCGTAGTATAGCCTCGGCCCACAATGAAGGAGACGAGTTTAGAGATGAAAACGGTACAAACTACATTTTTATTATTGACATGGCTGGACTGCGGATTGCCCATTTCGGTGACATCGGGCAGAATGCTCTGACTCCAGAGCAGCTTAAGATCTTAGGCAAGGTGGATATTTCAATCACTCAACTTGCCAATAGATATTCCGATATGACAGCCGAGAATAAAAAAGGCTTTAATCTTATGGATCAGGTTCAACCAAAATTGATTATCCCTACACACATTCATGATCCCACCTGCGCTAAAATTGCCGTAGATAAATGGATCGGGTTTGAGTCTTATAAAAAGTTCGTTTCCCTCAGCACAGATAATTTGCCTGAAGAGACAACGTTAATCTTTATGGGGCGCAATGCCGATTTGATAAAACTTCCCTATTCTAATTTGTAAAGGATAGGTACCAATTTACAGGAAAAATTCATCTATCTGTTCAGATCCAAAATATTTAATAACAATTTGCTACACCAGATTCGGACCACTTCACGGTCCTCGTTGGTGAGCAAAACGTTATGACTCACGGAAGATTGCTACCTCACACATCATTATGGCAGGGAGCGTATCAAATCGAAAAAGGAATGTAAAAAGGTCAAATGGAGGTGAATACCATGAAGCAGACCTTCCAGCTGTTTATAGGTATTCTGATTGTTATGATATGTTGGAATGTTGGATTGGCCGCAGACAAACAACCGGATTACTGGCCGACCAAAGGCTGGAGAACCGCATCTCCTGAGAGTCAGGGAGTAGACTCGACATTATTGGTAGACATGCTGGAGACGATATGGGAGCATGATTATGACATTGACAGCGTATTGGTCATCCGCAACGGATATATCGTGCTGGATGCCTACGGTTTTCCCTTTAAGGCGGATGATAAACGTCATATTCAGTCATGCAGTAAAAGCGTGATCTCGGCACTGGTCGGGATCGCCATTGATCAAGGCTACATACAAGACGTCAATCAACCCGTATTACATTTTTTTCAGAAGCATGTCGCCAGGAATCTTGATGTCAATAAACAAGCTATGACCCTTGAGCATTTATTAACCATGACGCATGGTTGGGAATGTAACGACCTCTATACGTTGAGTTGTCTCAGTGATCTGAGTTGTGGTGGGGGCTGGGTGCAGTTAATGCTAGATTTGCCAATGGCAGACGTGCCAGGGACTCATTTTAACTACTGCAATGGTGCCGCTTTTCTTCTCTCAGCCATCTTACAAGAGCAAACCGGTATGAATGCGTTTTCATTTGCCAAAAAGCATCTATTCACTCCCCTGGGCATTTCTGATGTTCACTGGTCATCCAATCCACAATACATAACTGCCGGATATAATGGTCTCCATATGCAGCCCCAGGATGTGGTAAAAATCGGCTATCTGTACTTGAATAATGGAGTGTGGGATGGCAAGCAGATCATCTCGTCCCAATGGATAAAGGTCTCCACCCAAAGACATATGACCACAAATGCGGGTTTTTGCTCCGGATATGGGTATCAGTGGTGGATAGTCAGTCCCGGTATATACACAGCAATCGGTGCGCAGGGGCAGTATATCACGGTCGCGCCGGAGAAAAACATGCTAACTGTATTTACCGGGAGCCTGGATCGTAAAGACACCTCCATCCCATTGGGTCTGTTGGCCGCTTATCTCATTCCGGCGGTCACATCACCAACCCCTTTGCCGGAGAATTCTGACGCAGCACGTGCGCTCACATCAGTAATCGCTCGATGGCAAAATACAGGCCCTACAGGTCGTGAGAAAACACAGAAAATATCTGAGACATCCGATCAGAGAGGACAACGTCAAGAGTACGTCAACATCGAGTATGGATTTACAGTGACATATGATGCAGAACTTCTGATAAAGGATATTAACCTGGAATCGCCTGTGGTTTTTCAAAGGAGTGGACTAAGGGGTCTTCCCGTGCTTATCGTTCTGGTGGATGATATTCCAAAGAACATGCCATTGGAATATACCGCAGATTATATGCTTGATCTTTCCAAAAGGATTCTTCCTCACAATTACCATACCGCGTACAATAAAATTAAGAAAGAAGAACTCATGACGCTTTCAGATGGAACAGACGCCAATTATGTTGAAATAATTTGGAGCATTCCATCACGAGAAAAATTAACAACAGTAGGGATTTTTGTCTATAAAAATAATAAAGTTGTCGGTGTTGTAGCTGGTAGCATGGAAGAATCATCAATTGAATATTTAGCGGAGATTACAAAGTCCCTGAAATTTTCGAAGTAATATTAACCACGTTTGTTGGCAGCGGCAAAAAGCCACGAAAATGCTATATAACATGTTCTTCAATGGATTTGTACGTCACACAGAACGCTGAACTCTGCGTTCTGACGGTACAGCATTTGTATCAGAACATACTGATTAGGGACAGAGATGATGGCAATATGGAATGTATACACCGGGGGCACAGAGTCATTCCACACCCATTGTGCCTGTGGCAACTGACAGTATACGCTTCATACACCCGGTTTCGCCGCGTGTCAGCCCGATAGCGTCCATGAAAGCACGAAAACCTTGACACGCTGATGCAGAGAGCAGAGGCTGGCTGGCCATAGGGTACATCGAGATAACAAGCGGCATATCTGTCATAACCATGCACTTTCAGCCGACCACGACCCGCGTGGCAAATCACCCGCATTGCCCGCTATCAGGGTACGGTGGTGGTGTCATCTCCGTGCTTCCGGTCACGGGCGGTTCGTGTCGGCTGAAGCGCGGTGTTGGTTGCAGTTTGGGAAAACAATGTACATTCCAACTCACATTCAACCGTTTTGGAAGTCGTTTGAAGCGACTATCGGTCATGACGCATCCTCACGGTTCTACGAATCTTTTCATTTCGACGACAACGAGAGGAATGCAAACGCACTCGGTGACTTAGTTTTGCAAGGCCAGAAACGGGCGACTGCAGGTCTTCTCTGGACAAACGAAATCAACAATAAGCCTATTCCTAAAGTTGGAGACCTCAGCGTAGTGACCAATTGGCAGCAGGAACCGTTATGCATCATTGAAACAACCCAGGTGGAGATTGTACCTTACGAGGAGGTTAGTGAAGCCTTTGCTGCTGTTGAGGGTGAAGGGGATGGATCGCTGCGTTACTGGCGAGAAGTGCACTGGTTATACTTTTCACGAGAATGTCAGCGTCTGGGCAAAGAACCGAGTTCACGTATGCCTATAATCTGTGAGCGCTTTAAGGTGGTCTATCCCCATTGCGATTAGTTTCGTTGCCCAACAATGCCACTTGAGCAGACGGCTTGAAGATAGCGGTTCCACGTAAAGGCCGAGCTGGCTTGAAATTTATTTAGGTCGCTGCTCACCGCAACGTTATACGTTTGAGGCCCATCATGCTTTCAAAGCAGAAGGCACAGCTTCTCGTAGAAGCTGAAATCAGCAAACCCGATTATTTCTCACCAGACCTCCAAGTGGAAATCATCGATAGCGCAACCATAGAACGGGAATGGGGTTGGGTGTTTTTCTATCAGTCTGCAGAATACTTGAAGTCCGGCAAGCTAGACGCAATATTGGCGGGTAATGCTCCGTATATCGTAAACAAACACACCGGCGAATTAGTTCTACTGGGCACGGCATTATCGGTTGAGACGTATATCGAAGACTACGAAAGTCGGCTCGCAGAATGAACGTAAGGCTATGATCAATCCCAACAAATATTCCGGTTGTTTTCTGGGTCTGGCAATCGGTGATGCTTACGGCGCACCATTTGAAGGCGGGCCGATAGAACGATTCCTTTGGAAGGCCATTGGCAAAACCAAAGACGGTAGGCTGCGATATACCGACGACACCCAAATGTCTATTGACCTTGCCAGCTCATATATCCAAAACAACGACATCAACCAGGAACATTTGGCGGGTGTCTTTGCGGAAAATTACCGTTGGTCCAGAGGTTACGGGCCAAGTGCCTCCTGGTTACTAAAGAAAATCAGAAACGGTGCCAAGTGGACTGAGGTAAACAGGGCAAAATTCAAAGAGGGTTCGTTTGGCAATGGTGAAGCGATGAGAGCCCCTGTATTAGCAATGTGCCACCCAGACAACAGAGAAAAATTAAACGAGAATATTATAAAAAGCTCTGAGATCACTCATGCTCATCCATTGGCAATAGAAGGGGCAAAACTGATTGCATTGACAACCTGTGCAGCGCTGCACAAATGGAACACTGATGCCATACTGAAAGCTATGCCAAGATGGTGCTGGCTTAACGAATATCAGTCCAAAGTGGCCTATTGCATTGAAGCCATTCTGGCGCCAGAGGAAATCCACGATCACGAGTTGAAAAGCAGACTGGGCAATGGAATTGCGGCCTCACAATCAACGGTCACTGCGGTTTATTTCGCCCTCAAGTATCGAGAGCAAAACCTTGAATCCATGCTGACTAGAATCTACAAGATCGGTGGCGATACTGACACGATTGGTGCAATGGCCGGTGCAATCTGGGGCGCGTTCAATGGCAGTGATGCCATCGATAAAAGTATAATAAAGAGCATAGAAAACTCCGTCAGGATTGTTGAACTTTCCGAGCAGCTATATGCAATATCAGTTAACAAAGGGGTCCAATAAACATGGAACGCCACACGCTATTAACGGCAACGCGAGTCGTTTTATTCGCGAGACATGGTTATGAACATAACGACTCCCACTGACAGACAAGCGGGCTGGTCACTGCCTATCATTTGGATATTGCTCATCTTATTCATTGGTGTTTTTTACCTTTTCAGCTGGCCAGGGCTGGCCTGTCTGGTCGGTGTTTTTGTGCTGACATGTCTTATCACTTTAATCTATGACCTGTTTCAACACGGGTACGAGGCCAGCAGCATAGCTGAAGTGAAATATTGGTTTAAATCGGGAGAGACGATTGAACAGGTGTCAGAGTTGCTGGCCAGAGGATTCAATTTACGGACAACAAGCGTTGAAGCTGAATGGACTAGAATTGAGAGTGAGCGTTACACCTTTGAGTTGAGCAAAACATCTGATGGGGACAAGAATCAGGGTGCTGTCTATCACCTGTATATTGCCTCAGACAATTATCATCTTGATGAGGATGAAAAACCGTATGTCGCCAGAAAACTGGCGAATATTCTAAAAACAGATATTCATTGTGGTTATCTCGAAACCGATTCAAGTAACGGCTTCAGTCACACGACACAGAAAGTTTATAAATACGAAGCCGGAAATGAATGAGAGACGGAATAATCGAGAACATCGTATAGCCAATCACTGAAGCGGACAGAATGATACGGCGGTGGTTCACGAAAAGGTTTCAACTAAATCGAAAAGACCAAGCTCTGCCGCTTAGGCATCCTCAGAATATGAGTAAAAAAATACCAAAGAAAAATCCGCGACCAGGAATTGATAAATATGGTCGAAATAAACTGCATTATGCAGCAGATGCAGGAGATGTTGAAGCAGTGGATAGCCTATTAAACCAAGGATTAGATATTAATGCTCAAGATGACAATGGGTGGACTGCCCTTCATTTTGCCGCACAAATGAACCATGCAAAGGTAATTGAGCTTCTATTGTCGAAATTGGCCGATCCTAATTTGGTAGACATACACGGCAATAACCCGCTTTGGACCGCAACAATGAAAGCAAGGGGGAATTTTCGGTGTGTAGAACTGCTTCTGATTGCTGGCTCAAACCCATCAGCAAAAAATAAACATGGCCGCAGTCCTATTAAAATTGCAAAAACAATTGCTAATGGATTAGAGGTCCCATTCGAAAAATATGGAGGCAATAAGGCCTGAACCAACCAGTGGAGCTGACGGCGTTTTTTTTACGGGTTTTCGTAAATGGCTGTGCTGGCTTGAATCTTAATAGGGCCGCAGCTCACTTCCACGTTACAAGTATCACCAACGTATCGACATCCTACTGTATTTCTTATTGATTGTGATATTGGTGTTATATCGCAAGTGTAAAATTCCTCAACCTGCGTTATTTTCCGAAATTGTATATTCGGTATGCGAAACCCACACTTAGCCTGAAGTGTGGATGCCGGCTAATCCACAAAGGCTAAATTGAGTGAATATCATCTGGCAATCTGAAATAAATTGCCAGTCCAATATGAAGTAACCCAAACAAGGAGGCAACATGGATCAGAGCCAACTCACAAAAATAATCCGTAGAAGACTGAACCTGGGAGACAGCGATTGGTCAATAATTGAAAAAAATCCCAAATTTCAAAAGCTGTTTCAAAATGCTATTGAAGCATCTAAATACAGGTTGGTTGCCGAAGTCATCGAATCAAAAGGTTGTCACTCAGGTCATATCGTTGGTCAAAAGCTGATTTTTGACAATTCAGGCAATTTAATCACTAAACAGAATCCGGATCGGGTATGTTCCTTTTTGATGCCGAATCTGACTGTGCTGATCAATGCTTTCTTCGAGAATCTTATGAACGGGCGAAATCCAAATGAGGTAATGTTCAACACAAGCGGATGTTTCGATACAGGTCCTTCTTGTGGCGGGTGGGGACATGTAGTGGTTAAAATGAACGCAGAATTAATCTCCTGACAAAATGCTTATCCAACATAACTTGTTGACTTCTTTTCAATGACAAATCCCGGGGAGATTGTCATTTTAACCGCTTTCTTCAACCTTACCGTAATCCCGGACATCGAGAGCTTTACCTGTCATACTACCTGCGATACAGGCTTGATAAGAGTCCCTCCTAGCAACTGCGGCACACAACCGTAACGTGCCAATTTTGTTCCTTTTCCCGAGCCATAAACAACGACGCCGTTTGATTCGCGCGGCGATTTTTATTGACTTGGGCTATTTTTTGGCATTTATTACCAGAGCTTTTTATTTTCCTCATATTATCGCTCTCCAAAAGTTGCCCCAATGAGGAAAATACCAAGCTGAAATTTATATGGATTCTGGGAGCGTACATTTATGCCGGAACAAATAGGTTTCAAACGAAATATGGGCTTGTTCATGGCGGTAATGATTGGCATTGGCGCTACGATGGGGCCGGGGATTTTTGCCCTGCCGGGCGAACTGGCGCATATGATCGGTCCCCTTGGCGTTCTCGTCTATTTGGCGATGGGTTTTTTAACCGTATTTACCGCCTTAAATTACAGCGAGCTCAGCGCCGCCATACCATTAGCCGGCGGCGGATATTCCTTTACCAGCCGAACGCTCAATAGACCTGTGGCCTTTTTTACCGGATGGTTCTTCTGGATCGGCAACACTCTCGCCTGTTCGATGTACGCTCTTATCTTTGCCCTGACGATCCGCGCCTACTTTTTACCGGAAGCCAGCATTGCCCTCCTCACCCTGCTCACCACAGTGGTATTCACTTTCATCAACTTCATGGGAATGAGGGAAGCGATTATTGTTATTACCGTAATGAATCTGGTGGAATTGGCGGTTCTGGTCGGAGTTGCGGCCCTCGGGTTCACTGATATTGAACCGCATAATCTGGAGCCTTTAGCGCCAATGGGATGGGGCCCTTTCGTTCCGGCCATGGCCCTCATCTATATCTCCTATGTCGGTTTCGAGCTTATTTCGAATGCGGCTGAAGAGATCATTCAACCGGGCAAAAACATTCCACGGGCTATATTGATCACGTTGGGCGTGAGTACGGCAATTTACGTTTTCGTGGTCGGCGTCATGATGGGCACCGTCAATTATACCGAACTGGCCCATAGCGACATTCCGTTCATTTTCACTGCTGAACGGCTTTTCGGCCCCTGGGGACGTTGGGCCGGAGTCATCGCGACGATAATGGCGAGTCTTTCCGCCTTCAGCGTGACATTGGGCGCCAGCGCCCGCATTTTATATGCATTGGGGCGCGATCAACATTTTCCCTACTTTTTCTCCAAGTTGCATTCGAAATTCCAAACGCCACATATCGCTCTTTTTATTTGTGCCTTGATTGTGATTATATTCAGCTCCTCCGGCATCGTGAAATTTGTGGCTTCTTTGAGTGATTTCGGCTACCTGATGGGACTGGGGATAATTAACTATGCGGTGATTCCATTGCATAAAAAAATGCCGAATTTGAGACGCCCGTTTCAAACCATGTTTTTCCCGTGGATACCTATCCTGGGCGTTATTACGACCTGGATGTTCGTTCCGGCATTGGAATTCAGAAGTTTCGTTCTGGGCGGGATACTGACACTGGTTGGCAGCGCAATATATTTTTTCAATTCCGATAACCGCGCTGAAGTATCAAAACTGGTAAATGTTTATGTAAAATTGTTGAAACTGTTTATACATAAATTAAGGAGAATACGCATGCGAGTGCTTATCTTAAGTGGAGAAAAACAGGGCCAAAATATAGCTGATCGACTTTTGGCAAAAGAAGAGTATCAGATGATGTTTCGCTCTGCGGAACATCAGGTGACATTCATTGAAGAAGATGAGGCTCTATGTAAGGAACTTGAACAACGCTATAATGTCCCAATTTACCAGGGAGACGGCACAAAGAAGGAATTAATGGGTCAGGTAGGCATTGATAACATTGAGGTTGTCATCGCGGCCTTCGAAGATGATGGCCGCAATGTAATTGCGGCTCTCCAGGCCAGACAGTTAAAACTTGAAAAAGTGATCGCAATTGTCCAAAATCACGAGTACACGCAGCTCCTTGAGCAAAACAACGTAGTGGTGGTAAACGCGCCCTGGGCGACTGCAGCTATGGTTGAAAATATTCTTGACAACCCCGTTCTAGCGCAACTTTTCGAATTCGGCATAGGAGCCGCAAGTCTTTTGGAAGTGAGCGTTCCTGAAAATGCAAAGGTAACCGGAGATCTCATTCGGGATATCGATATACCAAAAGGGTGCTTGATTGCCGCGATAATCAGGGATAACCAATTTGTGGTTCCGCGCGGCAATACAAATATCGAGGTCGATGATCGCGTCATTTTCATCGGACCCGCCTCTGCCATAAAAAAAGCATTCGATATATTTATGCTCAAAAAATAAAAGGAAATATATATGCCAATCTATATGGATCGTCATAATTTGAAAGGCGCAACTGCAAAGGCCTTGGCGGATGCGCATCAGAAGGATCTGAAACTTCAAGACAAATATGGTATCAAGCTGTTGACATACTGGTTTGATGAGGGTCGCGGTTCAGCTTTTTGTCTAATCGATGCGCCTGCCAAAGAAAAAGTAAAACAACTGCATAAAGAAGCCCACGGGTCTATACCCCACAAGATTATGGAAGTAAACCCTGACACCGTAGAAGCTTTTTTAGGTAGAATTGAAGATCCGCAACTGTCTTCTGAACCTCTTATACCATCTAGTGAATCTTTGGTTGATTCAGCTTTTCGCGTGATCATGTTCACAGATATGAAAGACTCTACGGCTATCACTACACGTCTCGGTGACACTAGAGCCTTGGAGCTCTTCCGCACCCATAATCACATCACTCGTGACGCATTAAAGACACATTGCGGAAGAGAAATTCAGCACACGGGTGATGGATTCATGATCTCCTTTACTTCTGCTTCTCAGGCGGTGGAGTGTGCCATCACCATCCAAAGATCCTATGCCGCTCATAGCAAAAGACATCCTGACACAAAAATTAATGTTCGTATTGGCATTTGTGCCGGTGAGCCTGTTGAAGAAGACCAGCGTTTGTTTGGTTCCACAGTACAACTAACATCTCGCATCTGCGACAAAGCGGAGCCTGACCAGATTTTAGTCGCGCCGGTAATACGAGACCTGTGCATTGGAAAACAATTTTCTTTTGAAGATCGCGGTGAATTTGCTCTGAAAGGATTCGACCAACCTTTCCGAATTTTTGAAGCTCAATGGCAGGAAACGTAATGAGAAATTTTGATATTTATGGTTCTTAATTTGGAGTCACTCTTGTCCAAAAACGGGTTTAGAATGAGTCATAAAGTGAGTAATAATACGAGTCATTGAAAAAAATCCTCCTTATATGTAGGGTGGTTGTTAA
>CACVKW010000419.1 GCA_902749685.1 Olavius sp. associated proteobacterium Delta 1
ACCCTATAGTTGCATAAAATTTTGAAATCCAACTTCGCTGCTGCAATGAAGACCATTGAAAGTATTGACTGATCCTGGCTTCTGGTTTCTGGATACTGGATGTCGTTGAAATTCACCGATAGTGTCCTGTTAGATATCCAGCATC
>CACVKW010000420.1 GCA_902749685.1 Olavius sp. associated proteobacterium Delta 1
GAATTTCAACGACATCCAGGATCCAGAAACCAGAATCCAGGATCAGTCAATACTTTCAATGGTCTTCATTGCAGCAGCGAAGTTGGATTTCAAAATTTTATGC
>CACVKW010000421.1 GCA_902749685.1 Olavius sp. associated proteobacterium Delta 1
AATTAAAAGCTTCTTAATTTTCTCAACACTGAAAAAATTAAAAATTGTGGTATTCAAATGTCTGCTTCTCAGTTGATCAATATCTTCGAAGGCAAGAACGAGTTTTCCCCCGGGCTTTAGGATTCTGAAAATTTTATTCACAGAACTGTCTTCATTCGGCCAGAAATATATCGTATTCGCAGAACAAATTACATCAAAGCTGTCATTGTCATAATCGGCTGTATCAAAATCACCGTGTTTCAGGATAACCCTTCCTTGGGCTATGTTTTGCTGATTTTTTCGAATGGCAATTTCCATCATAGTCTTAGACAGATCAATACCCTCAATTGAGCCCGTACCTATTGTTTTAGCAATCTCGCTGATGAATTTTCCGGTCCCGAATCCAATTTCCAATACGTGATCATTTTCTTTTGCCGCCAGTGAGTCTTTCATCAAGTCATTCAATACGATGTTCCCCAGATCAAAGATCCTCGGCATGACAAATCGTCCAAATAGTCCGGATGGCTTTCTTGCCTGCTCTGAAAAGAATGTCTTCAAATTCATAAAAATGCCATTGCTCTGAGTTAAATATCAGTTATCAAGCAGAAGGCGTGCCATGCCTGGAGAGCCAATTTGTTCCTCAAAGTAAGGGTCGCGTTTTTCATCGATAATTATAAATCCATGTTTTTCGTAAGCTCTCCGGGCGGCGACATTGCCAATATAAATGTTGATCTGTGTGCGCTGAAAGCCTTGCTGCCTACCTTTTTCAATTATTGCTTCAAGCAAACTATTGACGAAACCCTTTCGACGATGCTCTGGGAGCGTCGCCACGCTATCGATAATCCATGCTCCTTCGACGGCATCCGGTATACAATCCAAAATCCTTGGAGAGTGGTTGCGGTTCATCTCATCTGGATTTAATCCAATTTGTGTAAAAACCTCAGTCAGAGCCTTTGGAGCGCGGGATACCCTAATATACCCTAACATTGCATAAATTTTTGTCATCTAGCCTGGCCGTTATGTCTGAGATCGTTGCTTTTTCCGGGCAGATGCTGGATGCTTGATACTTGATGCTGGATATCTAACAGGACACTATC